>JANNRX010000509.1:0-3736 GCA_031401875.1 Hyphomicrobiales bacterium
GCCATTGGCGCCGTCTCGAAGCACGCACCATCATTTGTGCGTCCTTCGAGACACCCTCTTCGAGGGCTCCTCAGGATGAGAAACATTGATAATCAGACCTAACCCAACTCCATCAAGGATCATCCAATGGACGCGATCACATTCGCCGTTCAGTTGCTGAACGGTGTGCAGTATGGCCTCGTGCTGTTTCTGGTCGCCAGCGGCCTGACGCTCGTCTTCGGCATACTGGGCGTCATCAACCTGGCGCATGGCGCATTCTACATGCTGGGTGCCTATTTCGCCTACTGGATATCCAGTTACACCGGCAGCTTTGCTATTGCCCTTGTCGGTGCAACGGCCCTGTCCTTCGTGCTCGGGCTCGTACTTGAAGAAGTGTTCGTCAAACGCCTTATCGGACGCGATCACCTGGCGCAGGTGCTGCTCAGCTACGGGCTTATCCTTGTGATCGACGAGTTGCGGCAGATCCTCTTCGGCAAGGATGTGCATTCCGTCCCGCCACCGTCCTGGCTGACGGGTTCGATCCAACTTACCGATGTGCTGTCTTACCCGGTCTACCGGCTGGCATTGTGCGGCATATGCCTCGTGCTTGCGGGCATCATCTTCTATGTCATCCAGAAGACAAAGCTCGGCATGATCATCCGCGCCGGTGCCGAGAATCGTGACATGACCCGTGCGCTTGGTATCCCTTTCGATCTGGTGAACCGTTACGTCTTCGCCGGGGGTATTGCGCTTGCTGCGCTTGGCGGCATCCTTGTCTCGCCAATATCGACAGTGTTCCCTGGCATGGGCGACAGCATGCTCATTCTCTCCTTCGTGGTGGTTGTTCTGGGCGGGATCGGATCAGTCGCGGGAGCCGCCATCGGCGCGTTGCTGATCGGCCTGACCGACACGTTCGGCAAGGTGTTCTTCCCGCAGGTCTCCTCTATCCTTGTCTACGTGCTGATGGCTGGCGTTTTGCTCTGGCGGCCAAACGGTCTGCTCGGAAAGAAGGATGGTTGACATGGCTTCCTCGATCGCCAAAGGCACGAACCTACTCGTCCTTGCCGCGCTGGCATTTGCTGTGGCCCTGCCGTTCTTCGCGCCAGGCTATTATGTACAGTTTGCATCCAAAGCCATGCTCATGGGCATGGTGGCACTGTCGCTCAATCTCTTGGTTGGCTTCGGTGGAATGGTTAGCATGTGCCATGCTGCCTTCTTCGGGCTTGCCGGATACATGCTGGCCTTCCTTTCGCCCGAAAGCGCGGGCGCTTCCATCTGGCTGTCTCTTCCCATAGCGCTGCTGGCGGTTGGCGCTGTGGCCGCCGTCATCGGTGCGCTGTCGCTGCGCACTCGCGGCATCTATTTCATCATGGTGACGCTCGCCTTCGGTGAGATGCTCTTCTACTTCTTTCACGACACGAAGATGGGCGGTGGCTCCGACGGTCTATACATCTATTTCAAGCCGGAGATCGCGCTTGGTGGATCGACCCTGCTCGATCTGGAAAGCAACCGGGTCTTCTATTTTGTCTCTCTCGCCTGCCTCGTGGGATCCGCCTTGCTGATCCGGATGCTGGTGCGGTCCCCCTTCGGTCATGCGTTGGCGGCGGCGCGGGACAACGAGCGGCGCGCACTGTCGCTCGGCTTCTCCGTCTTCCGCGTCCGCTTTACGGCCTTCGTGATCTCGGCGATGATCGCTGGACTGGCGGGCTACTTCTCGGCAGCGCAGTTCGGCTTCGTCGCGCCGCAGATGCTTGGCTGGCACGTCTCAGCCACCGTGCTGGTCATGGTGGTTCTGGGGGGCATGAGTTCCGTACTGGGCCCGATTGTTGGTGCCTTCGCGCTGATCGGGCTGGAGGAATTGCTGAAAACGAGCGTCGAGCACTGGAAGCTCGTGAAGGGGCTTGTCATCATCGCGCTCGTCTTCCTGCTGCCGGGCGGTTTGCAGCAGCTTGGTGACATGCTGCGGCGTCAGCACAACGACGACCCCGACGTGAAAGCGGATCTTACAAAGGCTTTGCCTGTCAACGCGAAGGAGGCCGCGACCAATGCCTGAGGTCCTGCTGAAAGCCACCGCGCTCACCAAGCGCTTTGGCGGCCTGAAGGCGGTTTCTGACATCTCGCTCGATGTCCACCGCGACGAAGTGCATGCCGTCATCGGCCCGAATGGGGCGGGGAAGTCGACGCTGATCAACCTCCTCTCCGGCGACATCCTGCCGACGTCGGGCGCTGTGCTGCTGGGCTCGCTTGATGTCTCCGACTATCCACCCAACCGCCGTGCCATGGCTGGTATCGGTCGCTCCTACCAGAAGACAACCATCTTCCAGACCTCGACCGTCTTCGAGAATGTGCGCCTCGCAGCCCAGGCCCACAGCGGCCATGCCCTGCGCATGGCCGGCCATGTCGGACGGGATACCGCCGTCAACGCCCGCACAGAGCAGGCGCTCACCGAGACAGGTCTCACCCATCGCGCCGGAACGGTCGCGAAATTCATGAGCCATGGCGAGCAACGCCAGCTTGAAATCGCGATGGTGCTGGCAACAGAGCCCAAGGTGATCTTGCTGGATGAGCCGCTGGCGGGCATGGGTCAGGCCGAAGCACTGCGCATGATCGCGCTGATCCGCAAGCTCAAGGAAGGGCGTGCCGTCCTACTCGTGGAGCATGACATGGATGCGGTCTTCGCACTCGCAGATCGGCTGACCGTCATGGCGGATGGACAGATGATCGCATCGGGCGATCCCGAGCATGTTCGCAACCATCAGGCAGTGCGGACCGCTTACCTTGGCGATCATGAGGAGGTCGCATGAGCACGCTGCTTTCCATCAGCAAGCTGCAGAGCTTTTACGGCGCAAGCCAGGCTCTTCATGGCGTCAATCTGACCGTCGCCCGCGGAGAGCAGATCGCGCTCATCGGCCGCAACGGCATGGGCAAGACCACGCTTCTGAAATCCATTGTCGGCCTGCTTGCGGACCGGCGGGGCGACATCAGCTTCGAAGGCGTTAGCACGCTGCAGGCGAAGCCCGAGCAGATCGCCAAAGCAGGCCTTGCTTACGTTCCGGAAGGGCGCGGCGTCTTTGGCTCGCTCTCGGTCGTCGAGAACCTCGTTATGGCTGCGCGCTCTGGCGTCACTGGCAAACGCGGCTGGACGATTGATCGCGTTTTCGAGGTATTCCCACGCCTGCACCAGCGGCGCATGAATGGCGGGCATCAGCTCTCGGGAGGCGAGCAGCAGATGCTCTCTATCGGCCGCGCCTTGATGACCAATCCAGACCTCATCCTTCTCGATGAGGCCACCGAGGGACTTGCCCCGCTCATCGCCCAGGAGATCTGGAAGACGCTGCGCATCATCCGCGGCGAGGGCATCGCGACCATCGTTGTCGATAAAGACCACCGCAGTCTCGCCAAGGTCGCCGACCGCATGGTGGTGATGGCCAAGGGCGAAATCGCCTTTGACGGGACACCGGCAGAGATCGCTGCGGCCCCCGGAATTCTTGAAAAGCATCTTGGAATCTGAAGGCATGTCGTCGAGCGGCTGGACAAGCAGTTCCGCTGCATCCGTTACGACACCCGTGGTCACGGTGCATCGTCAGTACTGTCCCGCGCTTTCGCTATAGCCGCTCTAGAGCATGACGTTATTAGACGGAACCACTGCGACGGAGCAGATTTGGTCCGGTTTTCCGAAGGGCGACGAAATCGATCTGGTTGATCGACCGAGGAGCCCTTCGGAAAATCCGGGCCAAATCAGCCCGTCCCTCTGGGT
>JANNRX010000510.1:0-2652 GCA_031401875.1 Hyphomicrobiales bacterium
CGCGCGCAGGTGCAATCACCATGCCGCGTGGTTGCATACGCACCCCGGCTTTCATGCCGGTGGGGACTGCGGGCACGGTCAAAGGGCTCTATCCTGATCAGGTGCGCAATCTTGGCGCGGATATCGTTCTGGGCAACACCTATCATCTGATGTTGCGGCCTGGTGCCGAACGTATCGCGCGTCTGGGTGGGTTGCATCATTTCATGCGCTGGCCCCATCCGATCCTGACGGATTCCGGTGGGTTCCAGGTGATGTCGCTGTCGGGTCTGCGCAAGCTCAACGAACAGGGCGTACTATTCCAGTCCCATATCGACGGCAGCAAGCATCATCTGACGCCGGAGCGCTCGGTGGAGATCCAGAACCTTCTGGGTTCCGATATCGTCATGCAGCTCGATGAATGCATCAAGTTGCCTGCCCCGCGTGAAGAGGCCGAGCGAGCCATGCGTCTCTCGGTGCGCTGGGCGGAGCGGTGCAAGCAGGCCTTTGGCGATCCGGAGGGCAGGGCGCTGTTTGGCATCGTGCAAGGGGGCACGGATGAAGGCCTGCGCCGGGAGAGCGCCGAAGCACTGGTGAGTATCGGCTTCAAGGGCTACGCCATGGGCGGGCTTGCCGTTGGCGAACCGCAATCCGAAATGCTGGCGACCATTGCTGCGACCGAACCTTACCTGCCGCAGGACAAGCCGCGCTACCTCATGGGTGTCGGAACACCGGACGATCTGCTGGAGGCGATCCGCCGTGGTGTCGACATGTTCGATTGCGTCCATCCCACCCGCGCCGGGCGCCATGGCACGGTCTACACCCGGTTTGGCAAGCTCAATATCCAGAATGCCAAGCATGCCGAGGATAACCGGCCGGTGGACGAGCAAAGCCTATGCCCCGCCGCACGCGATTACAGCCGCGCCTATCTGCACCATCTTTCACGCTCGCATGAGATGCTGGGCATGATGCTGATGAGCTGGATCAACCTCGATTACTATCAGCGCCTGACCGAAGCCGCCCGCGCCGCGATACGCGCCGGGCGCTATGCCGACCACGTGGCTGAGGTAAAGGAAGGCTGGGCCAGGGGCGAGGGCTAACGTAACGGCGGACTCACGTGGGGCGGGCCTGGATGGACGCCGCCCTTGTGGTCCTCCACAGGCTTGCCATAACCCCTGAGGCGCTCATAGCTCTCCCGTTGTTCAGGCAGCAGGATCTCGGCCATGGCGAGATGCGCGTTGAGGTGAATCGCGCGCAGACGTGCGTCTTGCGCTGCCACCACGGCGGTTTGGGCTTCAACCCGGTCGTAGGTCACCTGTTTGAGCTGAAACAGCCGGTCCAGATGCGCTTCCGCTGCAATCAGCGCTTCGCCCGCCGCGATGGCGTCCTTGCGCATTTTTTCGAAAATCACGAATGTCCGTCTTCTCTGATCCGTATCAAGTCCGAGCTGATCGGCAATCTCCAGCACATGCATGGGGCCGGGATAGCCGTTCAGTTCGGCCACAAGCGCATACCCAAGGCCAGCACCGCGCTTCAGGCCTTCCTGACGCTCAGTCGATAGTGTTTTCACCTCGCGTGTTTCAAAACCGACATAGGGCGAGGGCGCAGGTGCCGGTGTGATGACGATCTGCGGCTCCAGCCTGAAGGGTGAATCCCGCTGTTGCGCGATGGATTGCATTGCCCCCGCTGCGAGGA
This sequence comes from Hyphomicrobiales bacterium, assembly GCA_031401875.1. Taxonomy (GTDB): domain Bacteria; phylum Pseudomonadota; class Alphaproteobacteria; order Rhizobiales; family Beijerinckiaceae; genus JADCCX01. The sequence goes on from JANNRX010000510.1 coordinate 1,672, forward strand.
AGATTGTCGTGATAAGCAGGCGAATGTGCATCTTTAGGGCCTGTCGTCTGTTAGGAACAAATGGTGGATGAGATGGAAACGGACCGAATGGAAGGACAAAAGTCGCGCCGACAGCAGCGCTATCGGGAAGAGTTTTGTCCTTCCAGGCGGTCCGTTTCCATCTCACCATGCTGGAAATTCCTTGTTTGAGGGCGGCGCGGTTAAAAAGATCCATTGTTTCGCGCTTCCGTCTCGCAAACCGGACGGTTTGCTTCGCCAGAACCGCTTCACACTGAACCATTTTTCCTCGCGTCCACCATCTGTTCCTAACGGACGACAGGCCCTAATGCCTTTGTCGCGTTTGACCTGATCGTATGGAGGTTCTAACCCGAAATGAAGTCACAAGTTTGATAGACCTGACACAGGGGCGCATGATGAAAGATATTCTCGATAAACTCGCGGAACGGCGCGCCAATGCCCGCCTTGGCGGGGGCGAGAAGCGCATTGCCGCCCAGCATGCAAAAGGCAAGCTGACGGCGCGCGAGCGGATTGAATTGCTGCTCGATCACGATTCCTTTGAGGAGTTCGACATGTTCGTGCAGCACCGCTCCACGGAATTCGGCATGGACAAGCAGAAGATTCCCGGCGACGGCGTTGTCACCGGCTGGGGCACGGTGAATGGCCGGACGATCTTCGTCTTTGCCAAGGACTTCACGGTCTTTGGCGGTTCCCTTTCAGAAACACATGCCCAGAAGATCATGAAAGTGCAGGATATGGCGCTGAAGATGCGTGCGCCGATCATCGGCATTTTCGATGCAGGCGGCGCTCGTATTCAGGAGGGGGTCGCAGCCCTTGGCGGCTACGGCGAGGTTTTCAAGCGCAATGTCATCGCGTCAGGCGTCATTCCGCAGATCAGCCTGATCATGGGTCCGTGCGCGGGCGGTGATGTCTATTCACCGGCCATGACCGATTTCATCTTCATGGTGCGCGACACGAGCTACA
>JANNRX010000511.1:0-27506 GCA_031401875.1 Hyphomicrobiales bacterium
ATGCATCCTAACCATTTTGGGTACTTCGGTTTTTCGGACCTGAAACTTTCTTTCTAAAACCTCTTCTCTTTAAACCTGCAAAACACTTAAAACGCCTGCGGCTGTTTTAAATGACGTAATGAGAAAAGAAAGAAGTCACAACCGAACGTCCGCAACAGCCTTGCCCGCATCCCAAGGAAAGCAGTGAACACTTTGCCACACCTCTCTGGATAGCTCTTGGGCGGTTGTATTGCCGCTTCGATGTCTGCCGCCTCAGCCGCCCTGTAGGAGGCCTGGAGCTCGATGGCCAGTGTGACAAGCAGAAGAATGGGTGTGGAAAGAATTGCGCCAATAGGTCCCCATAACCAAAGCCAGAAGATGAACGACAAAAGTACGAGAAACGGTGACAATGTCAGCCGCTTTCCGATGGCAGTAGGGGTCACGACATTGGCCTCGATCAAATGAACGACGTAGTAGGCGGCGGCTGGCCAGAAGGCCGACCATGGCGACGGACTGTCAATCAATCCCGATGCGAAAAGCAGAGATGCAACAATGACAGGCCCAATGAAGGCCACATAATTCAGGACAAAGGCCACAACGCCCCAGATGGCAGCAAGTGGCAATCCTGCCTGCCAGGCGATAAGCCAGGTGACGCCGCCAACACTGATGTTGATCAAGGTCACCACACCGAAATAGGCCGCCATGCGGGTTTCGATTTCCTCGAAGAATTGGCCGGCCGAATGGCGCGCATTTCGGCCAAGGCAAAACCGCAGGACCTTGGCCTTGAGGTGACGACGGGTTCCAAGGTAGGCGAACAGGGTGGCGAAGAATAACAGAAGGGCGCCGGCAAAAGCGGTTGAGTTTGTAGCGATATCGGCAACAAAACTGCCTTCCGCAACCGCAACAGTCGGTGCTGAGGATGGCGAAAGAGTTCCCGCCATGCCTTCGACCTGACGGATAGATGCAAACAGCCCTGAGAGCTTTGCGCGCATGGCTGATACCAACCCGGGCAACTGATCTGCCCAGATCGCTATGGGTGCTGCCACCAGTGCAACAATCACAATAAAGATGAGGAATACAGCGAGGGAAAGGAGCAGGGCAGCCCCTGTCTGGGGCATGCCCAGCCGAACAAGCCGGTCAACGACCGGTCCCATCACAAGGCCCAGCATGGTTCCCGCAACCAGCGGCATGCTGATGGTTTTTGTCAACCACAGCGCGCCAACACACATCATCATAAAAATGCCAAGGATGGCATAACGAACGACGATATCGTGATCTGCGCCTTCGAAGCCCACTTCCTTCACGCGTGTGCTATCGGGAACCAAGACCATTGCACGGTCTGAAACTTGCGTCGGCGCTTTTGCCATTGTTTCCTCAACCAAAAAAATGGATTGCACCTTTTGGATGCAACCCGGTCGACGCTATCGAAAGGCTTTCCAGCTCGCTCTAGAAGATCAGCTGTCTCAACAACGCCTTACGCCTTGTCGATGACCTTCTTCACGGCATCCTTGGCTGATCCAACGGCCTGCTGTGCCTCGCCCTTGCGCTCCTGCACGGCGCCTTTTACTTGCATTTCCTTATTGCCAAGCATCTTGCCAACGCCCTGCTTGACGTTGCCGGCGGCCTCGTTTGCCATGCCCTTCATCTTGTCGGTGGTGCTGCTCATGGTGTTCTCCTGTTGGCTGCGAGGCAATGCTGTCTCGTTACCGGGTAACGTCTGAATGGCGCAAAGGTTCCCTGTTGGGGGCAATCTTATATCTTCGATACTGCGGGTCCAATCTGGTCAGCAACGACTGCTCCGCGCGACCCCAAAGGCATTGGCTCACCATACGTCGTGTCCTGTGCGGTTTGGTGTTCGAGTTCAGCGTTCAGCTCTGCTCCCAGCAAAACGATCACCGCTGACATCCAGAGCCAGGTCATGAAAACAACAACGGCGGCCAGCGAGCCGTACATTGCATTGTAATTCGACAAGGTTGCCACATACCATGAAAAAGCGACCGAAGAGATCACCCACAACAATGCAGCTCCAACGGCCCCGGGAATGACCCATTCAACGCGTGGACCATCCCGGCTGGGGCCAACCCAGTAAAGCGTCGCAATACCGAGCCCGCCCAAACCGAACAGAATTGGCCACTGCAACACCCGCACTGCAAGGTTGGCGGCGGGGGGAAGCGCAATATATTCAAGCAGCTTGGGAACAAGTGTTATGGCGGTAAGGAACGCCGCAACCACCACTACACCAGCGAGCGTAGTCAGCATCGTCACCAGGTTAAACCGGAAGAAAGATCGTTTCTCCATCTCGCCGTAGATGACATTCAACCCTTCAAACAGCCCCTTGACTGCCGCATTGGCACCCCAACCTGCAACAAGGAGACTGAGAGCCAGATTAAACGAAATGTCACCGGCAGATTGCGTGGCAATGCGCTGTGCGTGCTCCTGAAGCAGCAGTTGAACCGCGTCAGGCAGAAGCAATGCCAGCGTGGGCATCTGTTGGGAGACGAGTCCCGGATCAGCAAAAAAACCATAAAAAGAGATAAGCACTGAAAGACCCGGAATCACCGCGAGCAAAGCGAAGAACGCCACAGATGCGCTGTATGAGAGAAGATGGTCGTCGAAGATGCCCTGCCAGGTGCGGGTAAGGACATCCTTCCAGCCGAGCCACGGAATTTGCCACGGCCTGACGGCCAGCCGCCCACGAAGGATCTTTTCTGCCTGGTTGGCAGCCAGATGACTTGATTTCTGCAATCCGTAACCAGCCGCTATTCCCAGCGACGTCAGAATGGTGAGCCAACGCACGCGTTTCAGGAGATTGCGCACCATAGGACATCCGTGCTGTCGGCAGCCCCAATGCGCCGTTTGGATCAACCTGCGAGAAGCGTGAAAGTTCCATGCGCCGGTTGCTGTGAAACGATTGTGACGTTTGCGCCTGCGATGGCTCGGCCATCGCAGTGCTTCCATAGACCAAGGAACCCAGGGCGCTGTTTGCCATTCTGCCGCTGGGAACCCTAATTCTGACAGGCAGGATTTTATGGAAACGGGCTATAGATCGTGCACGGTCGTCCCTCGTCGAGCACGCGGTCTTAACATACGATGCAAACCTCCCCCCGCATTGCGATGAGCAACGCTTGAAACCGGTAGGACATCCTACAGCAGGGGTCGTTTGCGGAATTCAGATTCAAAGTAGCTGGCCAGCCGCTCGTTCAGGCGCGGGTTGACGATCTTGAGATGTTTACCATCAAAGCTGAAATAGCCTGCTTTGCGCAAGTACGACCAGGTCTTGATGGTATGAACGAGAGAAAGACCCAGCGCATCAGCCAGATGCTGGCGGGTCAACGGGAACAGGAAAGCCTGATCGCTGACGAGTGCAAGCTGCTCGGCACGCCGATAAAGACTGATGATGAGAGCCGCCATGCGTTCACGCGCATTGCGTTGTCCAACCGACATCAGCGCTTCGTCGACAATGCTTTCTTCCCGTGCGCCCAGCCATGAGAGCTCATACGCAAGCTGTGGCATGCGTTCGAACAATGTCCAGGTCCGTTTGCGGGCAAAGACGCATAGCTCAACATCCGTCAGCGCCTCCACACTGTGTTCTGCCGCAGTCAGAAGTGAGGCTTGCAGTCCGACAAGATCGCCGGGCAGAATGAAATTGAGGATTTGCCGCCGTCCGTCCGGCAGGGATTTTTGCCGGAAGGCCCAGCCGCTGAACAGCGTAAAGAGTTCGGCATCGGTCTGACCTGCGTAGATGATTTCTGAGCCTGCTGCGACCAGTCGATGGTCCTCTTTCATGTCTTCGATAAAGGCCACTTCTTCAGGTGTTTTGTCCTTGAATGAGGGCTGAAGCCGAAGTGGGCAGTTACGGCATTTGATCCCGTTCTTCGACGAGTAGCCCCTTGCCAATTGTCCGTGCTGCATTGTCAGTTGCCCAGTTTACACATGACTGCCCAGCGGTGGAACAACGGAAAACCTGAAGCGTTGTTCATTAGCCCCTTACCTGCGGACGTGCCGCGCTGACAAAGATATACACAAATGAGCAATAACGAACAAACGGTTCGTCGTCCAAGTGGTATCCGCCAGTTCTTTCGTATTGCATCAGGATTCTGGTCGGGCGCGAGTGTGCGGACTGCTTGGCTTCTGACCGGCGCCGTTCTTGTCAGCATGGGCGCGCAGATCGGTAGTCAGGTGGCTATCAACAGCTGGAACCGCCTGTTCTTTGATGCTCTGGAACGCAAGGACCTCGGTGCTGTCTGGAGCGCAGCGGGCTGGCTTCCATTTGTCATAGCAGCATCGGCTGCAACGGTAACAGCGCTGGTCGTTGCAAGGCTTCTGTTGCAGGTGAAATGGCGTGAATGGATGACCGACAAGATTGCGGGATGGTGGATTGCCGACCAACGCTACTACCGTCTTGGTTTTGTCGCTCCAGAACAATCCGCACCAGAGCAACGCATTGCCGAGGATGTGCGATTGTCAATAGAGCCGCTGGTTGAGTTCGTTACCGGCCTGCTGAGTGCTGCCATCACAGCCATCACCTTTGCAGCAATCCTCTGGCAGGTTGCTGGGTCACTGTCTGTCACGATTGGCCGCACAGTCATTGTCATCCCTGCTTACATGGCGGTTGCGGCACTGATCTATGCGGTGGTGGCATCGACAGCCGCTTATTTCGCCGGAAGTCCTTTGGTGAACCGTGTTTCAATCAAGAACGAGGCCGAAGCGCAGTTTCGGGCAGAAATGACGAGATTGCGGGAAAACGCCGAGAGCATAGCCTTGATCCGTGGAGACGAGGATGAGCTGAGTTCGGTTCGGCGCGCTTATGTCAAGGTATTGGCTGGCTGGATGGGCGTTGTCAAACGGCAGGGAATTCTGGGCATCGTCCTCAATACCAACGGCGTGCTCTTCCCCATTATCCCCTTGCTGCTGGTGACGCCAAAGTATCTCAATGGTGAACTCACGCTTGGCGCAGTGATGCAGGTGGTTGCCGCCTTCGGTGCGGTGCAGTCAGCACTGGTCTGGTTTGTCGACAATTCAGTGAGGCTGGCAGAATGGTTTGCTTCGGCGCAGCGCGTGCTGGAGCTGACAACGGCGCTTGATGAACTGGATCAGGCGACCGCCATGGATGGTCAAGGTGAAATCACCATCGAACCATGCGATGACAACGACATCCATATTGATCAGCTCTCCATTGCTGATCGCGCTGGCAGGACTGTGATCGCCGACACCTCAATCACAATCAAACAGGGTGAAAAGGTGCTCGTCACCGGTGAAAGCGGGGCAGGTAAAAGCACGTTGATCCGTGCTCTCGCGGGCCTGTGGCCATGGGGCAATGGCACGATCCGGCTGCCGCGGGATCAGCGGGTCGCGTTTGTGCCACAACGACCTTATCTGCCATTGGGTACGTTGCGCACGGCCGTGAGTTATCCAGCCGAAGGGGAGAAGGTTACTAACGAGAAAATTCACGCAGCGATGAAGCGCTGCGGCCTGAGCTATCTTATCAAACGCCTTGACGATGACGAGATGCGTTGGGACCAGACATTATCGGGCGGTGAACGGCAACGCGTTGCCTTCTGTCGTCTGGTCCTGCAGCGCCCGGAAATCATCATTATGGATGAGGCTACCTCCGCGCTGGATCAGGAAAGCCAGACATCGTTATTATCCCTGCTCCACGAAGATCTGCGCAGTTCAACAGTAATCAGCGTCGGACATCGTGCGGGTATCGAGGAGTTTCACGATCGCAAGATTGTGCTTGAGCGCAAGCCCGCAGGTGCTGAGCTGCGGCAAGTCAGTCTGCCCAAATCTCTTTGGCGGCTATTCAGATTTGAGCGGACCTGAAGCTTTGTCTTGCAGGAACTTTCTCCAGCTTCGGGCGTTTCAACCACAGATACCAAGAGCGTTTCATGGAGAGTTTCATGGTCAGTCGTAACACCATGGTGATCGTCATAGGCATTCTTGCGGCTGTCACAGTCGGAAGCATTGCTGCCTACTATCAAGAGCGATCGAAGGCATCTGGTGTCGACATCCGCATCGACAAGAACGGGCTTCAGATCGAACAGCGCTGAGTCTTTATCAAACCCACAAGGAGAAAAAAATGCGTACTGTAGCTCTCTGGGCCATTGGTGTGCCGCTGCCACTGATTGTCCTCTACTGGATATTTGGCTGATTGCCGGACGGACCATGACTGCAATCCAATGACATCACCGACATGTAGTTTTGGTGTCATCACACATAGCATCAAAGGATATTTTTCATGCGCACTCCACTTCCATCGCCAATGAAAGACCTTGTCGCCAGTCCAACAACGCACTTCAAAAAGCCGGCTGATATCGTCTCGAATCCGGATCTGACTGACGTCCAGAAGAAAAAAATCCTGGATGCATGGGAGGAGGATGCCCGACGTCTCTCGGTTGCCACCGAAGAAGGCATGTCGGGTGGGGAGCCATCCCGTACCGCCGAAGTTGCCGAAGCCAAGGCAGAACTTGGGATTGAAGACAAGCGCACGGCGTCCCCAACCAAGTCGGGCTGATCAAACTTCCGTATCCGACGCAATGAAAGGACTTCCAATGGGCAATTTACTTCAATGGGCAATTATTCTCGTTGTCCTTGCTGTCGGGGCCACCTTCCTGGGCCTTGGCGGCGTCGCCGGAACCGCCATGGGCGGCGCACAGATGTTGATCTATGCCGCGATTGCGCTGGTAGTGGTTGGGGCGCTTGTCGCCCTGGTCCGGCGTGCCTAGATCACGTCGCATTTTGATTGATTAATCAAAATTCGAAAAACGTGATCTACACCATATACTTAGAGCATGTCGTCTTCGAATAATCTCGTAACCACTTATTCGCGACATGCTCTAGAGCATTTTTCAGCGAAGCGGAACCGGTTCGCTTCAAGAGATTGTGACAAAACAACTATTTAGAGCAGTGCACCCGATGCAATCAGGTCGGATTTTGCTCTAGAGAGACCTTGCGCATATCCAAACGCACCTTGCCATCAGACTTGGCACAACATTCAGCAATGAGGAGTAAGCCATGACAAATGCTGGTCGACATACGAATGCGATTCTGGCTTCCAAAGTCAAAGGTACGGCGGTTTTCAATACTGCGGGCGAGAAGATTGGCCATGTCGAAGATATCATGCTGGAGAAAACAACAAACGCAATCCTCTTTGCTGTCCTTGGTTTTGGAGGGCTGCTTGGGATCGGTGAAAAATATCACCCTGTTCCATGGAGCGAACTCAACTACGACACGGTAGTCGGTGGGTACGTAGTGCCCATGACCACTGAAGCTCTGGAGCGGGCACCAACCTTCGATCTCAACGATCTGTCGAAAGGCAATGGTACAATCCAGAGGCAGGCGACGGACTATTACGCCAGCCTGTAGGAGTTTGCGTCATAAAATAATACTCTTGTTGAACACCGGCCGCCAGATCTCAACTGGCTCCGGTGTTCGCTTTCACCTGGCCAGCGTTCCCAACAATTCCGGGATCGGAAAGATCAACCGACAGGACGTGCCGTTTTCGCTATCCATGGTGAATGTTCCATTCAACTGCTGCGTAAACGCCTGCACGACCTTCAACCCTATGCTGTTGGATTGGGATGGGTCGAACTCCCGTACCAGCCCAGGCCCATTGTCTGCCACAGCCAGCGTCGCTATTCTGGAGGTGGGATCAGTTTTCAGCGAAATCCTCACCACCCCGCGCTCCCCGTCACTTTGACCGTGCTCCAGCGCGTTGTTGACGCATTCCGTCAACACCAGCGCTGCGGCCAGGAATGAATCCTGCGTGAGCCTAACCGGGGTGATATCCGTGACAATATCAATGTTTGTTTCCTGGCCAGCTGCTTGTATGCAGCCTGTCACCAGCTCCTTGACAAACGTCGCATCAATTCGTCCTTCAGTCCGATCAGGATCATAAAATTTCCGTTGAATGTCAGCCACAACCGAGACCCGTTGCATAGATTCCATGAGCGCCCGATGGGCAGCAGGATCCGTGACATTGCGCGCCTGAAACAGCAAGAGAGAGGATATGACCTGCAGGTTATTGCCAATGCGGTGTTGCACCTCCCTGAACAGGTTATCTCTTTCACCCGCCACGCGCACGGCATGCTTGCGCTCCAGCTCAATCTGGTCGAGCGCCTTCATCAAACGGTCGATGATGATCAAGACCACCACAGCAATGAATATGAAAAAAGCGAGCCCGATCACGGACAGCGACGTCAATTCGAAAGAATAGAAGGGCGGTAGGAAAAAGTACCAGGCCGCAAAAAAACTGAGGACTGCCACAAGAATCCCAGGCCCCGTTCCACACAGGAAGGTCGCAATAATCACCGCTGGTATGAACGTCACATAGGGGAAGCCCAGTGGCAACATATGATCAACGCCGAACCGGCAAAGCAAGGCAATTGCAAAAATCAGAAATGCGGCACCATACGCCAGAGACGGATTCTGACGGAGTTTGAACATGCGTTTCTGGTGAACTTGCATTTCCATTCATAACCTCCGGGTCAATTGCCGATCAATTCATTGCTCTGAGTTTGAATGCATGAGCATGAAAGAGTACGGACAGCGGGAGCTACGGTTAGCGGCAGTCTGCCATGGCAACAATGTCATTTGACATGTGTTGCCGCAAGTATCGCGGTTAATCGATGGGAATCTGCCAATGCAACACTATCGGAAGCTCCGCGACAACCGCAACTGCTCCGAGCTGGAGCTTTAGACCTAACATTATTCGAGACATTTTTGGGCGAATGGCACCTTCGCCATCTGCCGAGATTGTGAAATGCAATTCATCCGCATCACGCTTTTCCAGAATAACCTTGACGGCCCGGCATGACGGCTCCCTCAGACAGGCAAATGACTCTTCCACGATGGCCAAACCGAGTGGAATGGCGCGGTCTATATCAAGTGAGGCATTCGTTCTGATATCGGCAGCAATGACCTGCGCGGATCTTCTGGCTGCGTCAGACATGCTGGAAAGGAGCTCTCGAATGAAGGGTTCAAGGGGAACGGCCTGCATGCCATTGTCCGCCAAGGCAAAACGGTAAGCGACCGCAAGAACCTGTACTTTCGCTTCGGCGTCCCTCAGAATTTCGCCACCCTGAGCAGGCTGCTGCCGGCGCGTGAGGGCGAGGTAGCTTTGGATAACCTGAAGACTGTTTTTTACCCGGTGATGCAGCTCACGCATCAGGCTCTGATTAAGCTGGAGGGCTGTCAGAAGCGACTCTTCGCGAGAGGAGGCAACCGTCACCATGCGGTTGAAGGCTTTCGCAACATTGCGGATATCGTCGGGCATCCTGGGATCAAGAGGCACCATCACGGCTTTTTGCCCAGCAATCTCGTCCTTGGCTGCCTTCTCGATCCCGGCGATACCCTCGACAATATTGCTCTGGATAAACCGCCAGGAAGCCAGATACATCATGGCAAGAATGAAAAATGGCGCGACGGCCAACCCAATGAACCGTTGCAAAGCAGCGTTTTGTTGCGCGCCATTAAAGTAGGCAAGCACCAGAATATCCTTTTCAGCCACAAATCTGGCGGCATAGTGAACCGGTAAACCACTGCTTGCTGTTGCTGCCCAATGCAAAGGAATCTCTGGCGAAGGCCATTGCCTGGGCAACCAGGAAGTGTCCTTCTCTGATACTCCGCGCACTGCCAAAACGTCAGCGCTATTGGCCACAAGACCCACGATGGTCGCCTGATTTACCGAGCCAAGATCAAAGAGCTGATCCAGCACATCAGGCGTGAGAATGAGCATACCTTCTATTGCATCTCCCGCTCGAGTCCGATTTTTAATATAGACGGCAAGATACACCTGGTTCTGAACGCGCACCGTATCGTAGCGGAATTGTCCACTAATAGACGTGATCCAGCTGGGTATAACGGCCTTCTGACGAAGCGTGTTGAAGACAGTGTCCAACGCATCGTCGCTCATAAAATTTTCAGGAGCAGAGCTACATCCCCCACTCTTGGCTGTGACAATCTGCATGGCCTTGTAAGTAGGTGACGTCTGCAGGACGCTGGAGATTAATGATTGACAGTTGGCCGGAGCTTTCTGGTCTTCCGCAATTTCGAGCAACACGACTTCAACCGACCGGAGTACGCCGCGAAGCCATATGCGGGTCCGGATGGCATACTCGTCAGCCGTTGTGACTTGTACCTGCTCGATGGCTTTGATGTCTGACCAGTAATTGATTGTCGCAAGCGCAGTCACCAATGCAAAAACGGGCAATGAGATCAATAGTAGGAGTGCGAGAAGTCGCGCTTTCACGCTGTTTAACGACAACCGTCTCATGAAAGGCTGGACACCGTCGCTCTGGAGTGAATTGCAGCGACATCCTTCTGATCAGGCCCGATGTCGGATGTCGTCTGGATGCCAAGAAGCTCACCCAACCGCGCCCTTCCTCTGCTGACACGGCTTTTGATGGTGCCGACGGCAACACCGCAAATTTCCGCGGCTTGCTCATAGGACAAGCCGGATGCCCCTATGAGAATAAGCACCTCGCGTTGTTCATCTGGAAGCTTGGCGAGCGCGATACGGAAATCGGCGAGGTCCATCACGCCCTCCTGGGCCGGTGCAACGGCAAGATTTGCTGTATACATTCCGTCAACATCCTGCACTTCCCGGCCGCGCTTGCGATAGAGCGAGTAGTAAGTATTGCGCGCGATTGTGAAAAGCCAGGCCCGCATGTTGGTGCCTTCCATGAAACTGTTGGAATGCCCCCAGGCTTTCAGTAGTACATCCTGAACCAGATCATCAGCCTTGTGAAAAGACCCGCAGAGAGAAACCGCGAAAGCGCGAAGCCCAGGCACTTCCTGCAGCATTCTCTCGCGAAAAACCGTAGTTGGCGCGATGACGGATTTCTCAGCTTTCACTGCGACTCTCCTTCGCTTCCAGTTCGGCGAGCAAGAGGAGGAACTTGTCAGGCACAGGCGTGCTGGCGATATCGTCGAAATGTGCCTGCAATGAACGGCCAATAGCATCGCTCACCAGACCACCCGATGCATTCTGGCGTACCTGCGATCTCGTGCTATCGTTGGGCTGTGGGTGATCTCGGTTAGTCGGATTGCGGTCTTGTGTCATCAATGGGTTCCTGTTAGCTGCCGAGATCGAAAAGCACTGCCGCGCACCTGTCCGTATTAGACTCATAACGCCTTCAATGTGAATTGGTTCCAAGGATTTTGAAAAATAAAAACCTTGCTAAAACCGGGCTCTGCCTCAATTCTTTCGGCACAATTCACACGAGGTTTTCCATGTCTATTGCCAGAGAAATTGCCCCCCATCTGCCTTACCTGCGGCGCTTTGCGCGGGCGCTCAGTGGCACCCAATCACTGGGTGATGCTTACGTTGTGCAAACGCTCGAAGCGTTGATTGCGGATCCGTCTGCGTTTCCACGATCCTTGCCGCCGCAGCATGCCATGTATCAGGTTTTCCTGAAGCTTTGGTCCGCGTCGACTGCTTCTCAGCGACGCGACACACACTCCTCTGGCTTGACCGCTGTCGAGCGCAATCTCGAAATGCTGACTCCGCGCGCCAGGCAAGCATTTCTCCTGAAGTCCGTCGAAGGATTTTCCGAAGAGGCCGTTGCTGCAATCATGAGTGTAACCGCGGGCGAATGCAGTGAACTGCTCGAACAGGCATCGGGCGAGATTTCACAGCAGGTTGCCACTTCGGTTCTCATCATCGAGGATGAGCCCATCATCGCTCTCGACATTGAGGCGATGGTTCTGGAACTTGGTCATGAAGTCACTGGTATCGCTCGCACACACAAGGAGGCGATTGCCTTGATGAATCAGAACCGCCCTGGCCTTGTACTGGCTGATATCCAGTTGGCCGATGGCAGCTCCGGACTCGATGCAGTCAACGAAATCCTGCATACCGTGAATGTTCCTGTCATCTTCATAACAGCTTACCCCGAGCGTTTGTTGACAGGGGAGAAGCCCGAGCCCGCTTTTCTGATCACCAAACCGTTTCAGCCCAATGCCGTCAAAGCCGCGATCAGTCAGGCGCTGTTTTTCAACAGGAAAGCTGGCAAGCAGGCGGCTTGAACTGATGGTAAGGGGGCAAGTGGCGGCCAGAAACAGCACGAACGTTCGACCCCGCAAATGTGCAAGGGGCGACTTTTGATAGTTTGATTGCTTCTGCCCCGGTTGTTTCACCGGGGCAGGCAATATAACTCCGTACAGCCTTACAGCATGTTCCTTGGGCTGTGACGATCACCAACCTGGCCGGGTCTGGTGTATGGACCAAGCTTCTCATCAAAGCCATTCCAGCCTTCACCCTCATAGACTGAACGACGGTCACTGATCGTCACTGAAGGGTGGCGATCAAGAACAGTCTCCGCCACGGCGCGACTCATTTCGTCCGTTTTGACAATCACGAGCGAGCCTCCGCGACGCAGTGACTCCGCGTAGACATGGGCATCTTCTTCATCAATGCCGGTATCCGTCAATGCTCCTACCATTCCGCCTGCTGCTGCGCCTGTAACGGCCCCTGCAACGATGCCTGTAAGAGTCGCAGCCATCCAGCCTGCGGCCACGATTGGCCCCACGCCTGGGATAGCCATCACACCAAGCCCTGCTAGGAGTCCTGCTCCTCCGCCAACTGCGGCACCAAGACTAGCACCGGCAGAGGCACCATCAGCCGCACCCGAGGTGTGCTGCATAGTAGCATCCCCATGAGCGATGAAGGTTATATCATTGCTGGGAATTCCAGCGTTGTGCAGCTCATCAACGACGCGCTGGGCCTGAGGAATCGAATCGTAAAGTCGGGTAAGATGGGTTGTCACGGTAATCTCCTCGTTGAGTATGATTTGAGCCAGGTGGTTTGTCAGTTTTCGAAGATGTTGCCCTGGTAGTCGACGCTCACGTTAAGGCCGAGTCCTGCCTTGGTTGCCTTGCCACGCCAGATACCGTCGTTGTCCTTTGTCAGCCCACTGACTGTCGTGAAGCCTTGCGCTTCGAGACGCGTTTTAACCTGTGCTTCCGTGAAGCTGTTGGCTCCTGGCAGGGGCGCAACAGCAACAGGCGCACCTGTGGTCGGCGTGTTCGTCGAGGGCGCGCCTGCCGCAGGTGCAGGCACCGTGACTGGCGGGGTCGCAGGGGTGGTCGATGTCGCGGGGGGTTGCTGCGCATAGGCGGCACTGAGGGTTGCACCACTAAACGCAAGTGCAAGTGAGAGCTTTTTCAACATAGCGTTTCTCCTGATGCTTGGTTCTGTGCAGGTCGCTTTCAACGGCAATTCCGGCACTGATAGAGAAACGCAGTCACCGCCTCAAAGTTCCTCATGCACTGTGTCGGCGCACGTCATTTGAAGGAACGTCCGGGACCATTCCGTTGGGTTGTAGCCGTCGGCACAGGCGCACTCCGTCTGGTCGTCAGAGCGGAAGCCGCAGGGGAGGCGCTGTCACCGGCTACTGCGGGAGATGGCTCTTTTCTCGCTTCAGCATTCGCCACGCTCGGGCCCGATCCGTATTCGCTCCCATAGCCTTCGGCACCGTGCGCGATGCCCTCTAGGATGTTTTCTTCTTTCACGGTTATCCCACCGTCGCTGGATTTGGCGGGCAGTTGGTCCATCACTGCGGAGATTGTTCCCGTCGCACTGGAGGCAGCTGCCACGAGAGCGTCTTGCCGTGCGCGGGGCTTGTTCAGAGTTCTCCTTCCAGACACGCCTGGCTTGGTTTTCATCATGATAGCAGCTCCATCAACCTGTAAGTAACGGGGCAATCGTGTGTTTGTTCCGCTTCAGAGTGAACGCGTACGGCAACAGGAGCGACGCCGGGATTTTAAGCCGAAAGTCTTTACGCAGAAGGTTTTGGTCGATCGATTGCGAGATCGCTGTACCAGGGCTCACGGTATCCGGAGATCATCTTTCCAATCAGACGGGAGGCCATGAAACTGAAAGTGATCCCATTTCCGCCGTAGCCATAAGCGGCGTGGATGCGAGGATATCCAGGCACTTCACCGATCAGGGGCAGGCCATCTTCGGTCTCGCCGAATGCTCCTGACCAGATGAATTCAGCTGTCGCATTTGCACGGGGACAAAGGATGGCCAGCTTCTTGAGGATGATCGCGGCCTTGTCCGGCATCAAGGCATCTCGCGCCTCGGGATCGATGATACCATCATCATCTTCACCGCCGATGACGATCCGATTGTCTGCGGTTGTGCGGGCATAGAGATAGTCGTCAGAAGCTTCCCAGATAAGAACACCATCGCGCCACAGCGCATCAGGGTTTTGCGGCGGCGTTGCAATGGCCCAGCTTGATGCTGTTTTGTGCAGCTCCGTCTTGACGAAATCCGGCATGACGTAGCCTGTTGCAAGCACGACACGATTGGCTTCAATTTCAATGCCGTTTTCAAGGCCCACAATCACGCTTTTTCCAGTGCTATCATAGCTTGCGACGTCTGCATCATAGATGCTGGCCCCGTTGGCGACCGCAGTTGCAATCAAGGCGTGAGACAACAAAAGAGGATCGGCGTCAGCGGACCCGGGTGACAGAATCGCCGCTTCCCTGTCAAAGCCGAAGGCTCCAGCCAGGGTCTTGTAATCGAGATAGCTGCCGGGCAATCCGGCACGCTGCCGCAGATTGTGCTCGACCAGAAGCTCCCGTGAATCTGTTCCTTGTCCTGCAATGTAAAGCGAGCTGCGATCCCTGAAAGCACATGGGACATTGAGGGAAGCAACCAAAGACTTCAGGCCGGTTACAGCCTGCAAACTTCGCTGGTAGATATTGGCGGCCCTCTCGAATCCGTAAAAGCCTGTCAGCTCCGAGAGCGGACAGTCAATTTCCCACTGCAACATGGCCGTGCTTGCAGCCGTGCTTCCAAAGCCAGGTCGTTCTCGATCCACGATGCAGACCTTGTGACCGAGGCTGGTAAGATGTTCGGCCATCAATGAACCTGTTATGCCAGCGCCCACCACCAGAATGTCGCAGCGCATGTTCTGCTCAAGCGCTTGGCGGGGAGGGCGCGACAGACCTGCGTGCCACGGCGGACGCCCGCCACGCAGCTCGCTTTGAACAGTGGTCTGTGCATCAAACATTGGATTGTCGCTTCACAAAAAAGACCCTGGCAAATCACTCTGCCAGAGCCAGTTGGGGGGAAAAATGAAAATGAGAAATGCGTTAGGCGGCTTTTGCCATTGCCGATTTGTTGACGGAGCCAGAAGCCAGCTTTGAAAGGGCCAGATCAGTCTTGGTTTCCTCGGCGAGGGTTGCGCCGAGCAGCTCGGCAGCCTCCTTCATACCCAATTGCAGAGCCCACGCCCGCAGTGTGCCGTAGCGTGCCATCTCGTAATGCTCGACTGCCTGAGCTGAGGCAACCAGGCCAGCATCGAGTGCAGGGCTGTCAGCATAATCTTCCATTACGGCCTTGCCTTCTTCCAGAATACCAAGGATGGCATCGCAGGTTTTGCCGCGTGGCGCTTTTCCGGCCAGTTCGAACACTTCTGACAGGCGTTCGATGTGGCCTTCTGTTTCCGTCTTGTGGGTTGCAAAGGCCGTCTTCAGCTCAGCTGAGTGGGCAGTCTTGGCCATCTTGGGCAGGGCTTTGACAATCTGCTTTTCGGCGTAATAGACGTCCTTGAGCATATCGATGAACATATCTTCGAGTGTCTTTGGTTCGGTTGTCATGGGAACTCCGGTTGTCTGTTCTCCCAAGCACAACCGTCAAACCGTTGAATGGTTCCCTTGCAAATTTTGCGATGTGGGCAGGCTGATCGCCCATTTGACACGATCTGGTTCAAATTCCAGCAGTGCCTCGCCGCTCAGTGCAACCTTGACCAGACGGTTCATGACAATATCACCAGAACCCTTGCGGGTTGGCCTGGAAATCAGCGGTCCACTCGATTGAACTGAAATATCCTATCAACGGATGATAATGATACTTTACTTTTTCTGAGTACGATCAGGTAACTTGTTCACCGCTTCTGCTGCACCCTGCTCCGTTCCGGTCACACCTTCACGCAACACTTTTCGTGCCGCATCGTTCTTGTCGTTCGGATTCGTAGGAATGGCCGCTGTTTCAGGGGTTGCGGTCAGGCCGATCTTGTCGGGCTTCTTGCCCTCATGCCTGGCTGTGGCGGCAAGTGTGGCCAATGCTTCCGGCTGGGCTGTGGCCTCCGTGCGGTTTTCAACAACGCGGATGCTTCGTTGATTTTCCTTTGGGTTCGCCGACGTACCTCTAGCTGTGAGCTTTCAATAGGTTGTTCGAAGACGACATGCTCTCAGTATATGGTGTAGATCACATTTTTCGCGTTTTGAATAATCAATCAAAATGCGACGTGATCAAGGGTGTGTTGACAAACTGGCCAGGTGCAATGATCATTTGCTTTTCAAGAAAAACCGCACCATTTCCGCCGATGCATCCGGACCATCTGGATCGGCGTAGGATCCGGACGGGTTACCACCAAACCAAGCGTGCCCAGCACCTTCAACCAACCAGCTCTCGACGATAGCCTCCCCATTATCCGCAGGAATGATGGTTTTCTTGTAGGCTCGCCCGTTGATGGATCCTGACGTCGTCTTGGATTTACTTTTTGTTGCTCCCCCAGCGGCCATTTCAAAAATGCGTTGAGCATTCGATGGGTGCACCGTGCGATCCGCAGTACCCTGAAAGATGATCGTCCGCGTGCGTACTGACGTTGCCTCTGTCGGCTGTGGCTTGGCGAAAAGACGGGAACCTGCCTTGCCACGCATGACAGCCATGGCGGACATGACATTGCCTGCCGATTGGTAGGAAAGGCCGGAGTGAACGCCGACAGAATCAAAAAGTTCAGGATAGGCCTTGCCCATGATTACCGCCATTGCGGCACCAGCGGAAAGGCCCGCGACAAACACCTGATCCTTCTGAATACCAAACTCCTTGATCAGTTTGCGTGTCAGTCCTGCAAGAATGGCTGGTTCGCCTGCATCCCGCAACTGGTGCCCTGTCTCGAACCAGTTCCAGCATGATGCGGCATTGTCACGACCGGTTTGCGTTGGATAGGCAATCAGAAGACCATGCTTCTCGGCAATGGCATTCATGCCGGTGCCAGTTGCAAAATCATCGGGGCTTTGCGTGCAACCGTGCAACATCAGCACGAGGCCTTTCGGCTTCTTCTCGGCTGATGCTGGTACGTAGAGTTTGTAAGCACGTGTTCCTGCGCTGGAAGTGAACGACCGTGCCGTAAACTGCGCGCCAGCAGGCACCAACTGTTTGACCGAGCTGTTGTTGAACCCTGAGACGCCCGGTGAATATGCGAGCGGTGCCAGTGGCGCTGGCGTAACTTTCCGCAGTGTATCCAGGACTTCGCTCAACGGTCGCCTGAGGCGCGCAGGTACTCTTGCCAGGCTGCCGGATACCATGGTGTCCGATTTCTTCGGATCGTGTTTTTCTGCAGTGTCAGGTGCTTGAGCGGCTTTCGCAATCTTTGCTGGTTCCTTGCCAACCTGGGTTTTGCCAGTTTTCTCTGACCCGCGACCGGTTGGCGCCGCCGCCCCGCCGGAATAGCGAGTAAAACGCGAGAATAGACCCGTGCCAAGCGCCTTCTGAATGATCCGGGTCGCACCAGCTACGTTGAAAGCACGTGTAGCTCCCGCGGCACGGCGCATGGCCGCTGCAAATTCTTTGTTCATAAAAGTGGTTCCTTACGAAGTAGGAGGCGGGTCAGGTTCTTGGGATGGGCTGAAAACCTTGCATCGCCAAAAGGAGAAATATCAGGATTTGAACCGATGATTACAAGTCTTGTGCTTACCGCAAGCGCCTCAGACGATGATGCTCCTGTCGCTCCCGACAGTACGTCACTTCTTTGCGAGCGGGCTGGATAGCATGAATCAGATGCAAACCGCGCAAGGAACTTCCCTGCCTATCAAGCGTTTAATCAGCATCGAATGCTTATGGATCGTCCATCGGTCGATCCAGATGGAAAAGCACATTCAGCGAGGCGAAGACCATGATGATCCGAACCAGCGAGACAACAGTCACCTTTCGTCGGCCGTTCGCCATGCCGGGGCTTGCCGAGCCCCAACCCGCCGGGACGTACAAGCTCGTGATGGATGATCTTGAAACCGGCGATGACAATTTGGCCAGTGCCGATACTCCCGGCAGTGTTTTCATCGTCCGCAAGAGGCTCGCCACGCAAATGCTTCTGCCTGCACTTTCGATTTTTAAAACGGACAAAAAGAGCTTCGATATCAGCGCCTCAGAACTTGCCCTCGCGCTGGACGCAGACAATCAGACCGATGCATGTTGTCTCGCAAGCGAATCCGCAGTGTCATCATGATGACGATCAGGCGCGTCGCATTCATAGGCAATTCTCTGCCAAGACGGTGCGGCATTGCGACATTCACTACGGATTTGCAAACGGCCGTCGAACGCGCCATCCCTGAACTTGCGACGGGCATTGTTGCCATGAGCGACGCTGGGGGGAATTACGACTATCCGCAGTCCGTGCTGTTCACCGTCAAGGATCAGGAAAGAATTGATTACATCAGGGCTGCGCATTTTCTCAACAGTCAGCAATTCGACGTTGTTTGTTTGCAGCATGAGTTCGGTATTTTTGGTGGTGAAGCGGGCGGTCATATCATCGCGCTTCTGTCGCGGCTAAAAATGCCGATCGTAACAACTTTCCATACGGTTCTTGCACGACCGAAAGTGTCGCAGCGGTCCGTGATGGGTCAGATTATCGCATTGTCGTCAAAAGTCATCGTCATGGCCGAGAAGGGCCGTGAATTGCTCCAGAAGGTGTACGGTGTTCCACCCGAAAAGGTCGAAGTTATTCCCCATGGCATTCCAGATGTCGAATTTGTTGATCCGGACAATGCCAAAGCAGAGCTTGGGTTTGCTGGAAAACCGGCCATCCTGACTTTCGGGCTTCTTTCTCCCAACAAGGGAATCGAGGTCATGATCGACGCAATGCCCCAGATCCTCGAACGCTGCGAAAGGGCCGTGTATATCGTTTTGGGAGCAACGCACCCCAATCTCGTGCGGGATCACGGAGAATCATACCGAAAGAGCCTGCAGACGCGCGCTAAACAACTCGGCATTGAAGACCATGTGGTTTTCTTGGATCAGTTCGTTGACCATGCGACACTCCTCAAGTTCATCACCATGTGTGACGTCTACGTCACGCCCTACCTCAGCGAAGCGCAGATGACCTCTGGTACGCTGGCTTACAGCTTTGGTCTGGGCAAGGCAGTCGTCTCGACACCGTACTGGCATGCGCAGGAATTGCTGGCTGATGGCCAGGGCGTGCTGGTGCCATTCGGTGCGGTCGATGCGATCGGGCAAGAAGTCGCGGACCTTCTGACCGACGATAACAGGCGCAATGCCATGCGCCATAGCGCCTACGTCAACAGCCGCTCCATGACCTGGGCAAAGACTGCCGAGCGTTATCTTGCAATCTTTCAGAGCGTCCGCAAACAACACCGTCTCAAGCTTGTACCCAGCCACACCCGCAAGGACGCCCCCATGAGAAACGCCCCTCCACCCACTTTGGAGACCAGCCATTTTCTGGCGATGTGTGATGACACCGGTCTGTTTCAGCACGCTATCCATGCCGTTCCAGATCGCTCGCACGGCTATTGTGTGGATGACAATGCACGCGCTCTAATTGTGGCATGCTATCTCGATAACGGGAGTACAACGCTTCTGCCAGCCGCACTCACATTCCGGTTTGCTGCTTTCATTCAGCATGCCTGGAATCCCGATAGAAGGCGTTTTCGAAACTTCATGAGTTTTGATCGACGCTGGCTGGAAGAGTCCGGGTCAGAGGATAGCCATGGACGAACGCTCTGGGCTCTGGGTGTATGTGCCGCGCAAGACAAGGACCTGACGCGGCGTGATTGGGCGAGTGCCCTGTTTGCGAAAGCCTTGCCCGTTGTCGAGGAATTCAGTTCGCCACGCGCGTGGGCTTTTGCTCTGCTGGGTCTGGCGGCTTTGGGCGCCGAGCGGACACTGGATCATGAATTGCTGCGGATCCAAAGAGCGCTGGCAGACAGGCTTCAGGGTATTTTTTCCGAGGTTGAAACACCTGACTGGATCTGGTTTGAGAAGGGCCTGTCTTATGACAATGCCCGATTATCACAGGCCATGATCCTGACTGGCGTTGCTCTTCAGCACAACACTTTCATCCGCACCGGATTAAGAAGTCTGCGATGGTTGTCAGGCATACAGACGACAACAGCAGGATATTTTCGACCGGTCGGGTCGGACACGTTTGGTGATCTCCATCAGCCTCCAAAGCATTTTGATCAGCAGCCACTTGAAGCAGCAGCGATGATATCCGCTTGTGCAGCAGCGGTTGAGGCAGATGGGGATACCCAATGGGATGCAGAGGCGATACGGGCGTTTGGCTGGTTCCTGGGAAAAAACGATCTGGGTTTGACATTGGTTGACATCGCTGCCGGGAGTTGTTGCGACGGTCTCCATCCCGACCGCCGAAATGAGAACCGCGGGGGAGAATCCGTGGTATCATACTTGCTCGCACTATTCGAGATTCGGCAGATATCGTTGCGTGTGGAGACCAAACTCAAAGTGGTTCGCCTGCCTGCTTACAGTGTCTAGGGTGCTGTCAATCAAAGATCGTCGAGGTCCTTTGTCCCAGATCGCATTTTTTAATCGTCAGGCGCTCTACATGCGCCCTGATTGCACACGCGTTATGGTTAGACCCTTCAAGCCGGCAACCGAGCCACGCGACTTTAATCCGACGGACAAGACACGAGCCAATCATATCGTTGACCGTGTTCTGGCACTTGACCCGGCAGCTGCGGCGGCGGTGCTGACAGAAGTTCTGGAGAATTTTCAAGGCAGGCATCGCAACCTCTTGCAGCGGTTCGAAATGCGCGCGGTGGAAATGGAAGAGGCTTTTGCCAAACACGCACCGTTCTCGCGCTTGCAGCGTCAGTTGATTGGATCCTATTTCCTCAATGAATACTCTTTTGAATCCTCCGCACTTTTTAATCCCAGCATTGTGGCGCACCCTGATCAGACCAGGGCTCCTGAGGGCGCTTTGCGCTTCATAGTGAGTCTGCGTGCGGTGGGTGAAGGACATATTTCATCGCTGACATTCCGCTCAGGCTTCATTGCCGCTGATGGCAATATAACGATCGATCCAACAGTGAGATTGGCGTCAATGCCCATTCGTGAAGTGCGAACCGCTGGTCCTCGCGGAGAGGATGTCGAGGTCAGTTTCACACCAGACGAGGACATCAGCGAAAGGGTGATTTTTCCAATCACAGAGTCACAGTCGAATGGAATCGAGGACGCGCGCTTCGTGGAGTTCAAAGACAAAGGCAAAAGCATTTTTTACGCCACATACACCGCATACAGTGGTCGTGCTATCCGCTCCGAACTTATCGAAACCAGCGACTTTGTTTCGTTTCGCATGACGCCACTCTCCGGTTCCGCAGCCCGCAACAAGGGAATGGCGCTGTTTCCCCGGAAAATTGACGGGCGCTATGCCATGATCGCCAGACAGGACAATGAAAATCTTTATCTGCTCTACTCTGACGATCTCTATCACTGGGAGGGTGGCACGCGTGTTCTCAAGCCCGAGTTCCCTTGGGAATTTGTGCAGATCGGAAACTGTGGCTCGCCGATTGAACTCGACCAGGGCTGGCTACTCCTCACCCACGGTGTAGGTGCCGTGCGGAAATATTCCATAGGAGCTGTGCTGCTTGACAAGAATGACCCATCAAAAGTGATTGGACGATCCCGCGATCCCTTGGTGTACCCGGACGCCTCGGAGCGGGAGGGCTATGTTCCAAACGTCGTCTACACGTGTGGTGCCATCCGCTTCAAGGATCGCATCGTGCTGCCTTATGCAATCTCCGACAGCTTCTCGAATTTTGCGACCATCAAGGTTGATGCATTGCTCAGCATACTGGAAAAACCATAGGAAGCTTTTGCGCTCTTTGCTCAAGCAAACCACTGCATGATGCACCAGCCGACCGCAGCAACCACGGCCGTCAAGACTATACCCCAAGTCCAGTCAACGATCATGATGGTCATGGGAAAATTCTTGAGCGTGGCGTAATTCGTGGCGTCATAGGTGCCGTAGGCAACCAGACCGAGCGCAGCGCCATATGCGGCAGCTGACCAGATCGTTCCAGTCTCGAGATTGGGTACGATGGCAAAGAAGGCAACTCCCGCCGCATAGAGCAGATAAAACAGCACTGCTGCCGCAATCCTGGGTTCTGCGAGCAGAATGGCTCCCATCTGGCTTTCGTAGAATGGTCGCATTGTGCGCAACCAGAGAAAGTCGAGGGGAAACATGACAAGAGCCGCGGACGCTGTCGCAAAGGCAAGTTGTCGGATCATTGCGTGCTTTCCTGGAAAAACTGTGCCAGACCAAACCTGACAAAGGCATGCATTAAAATCCAAGACTAGGAAAAATCCAAGACTAGGGCGAAGACCCACAAAGGGGGAGTTTGCAGGTAACCCTCCGCCCTAGCTTGGGAAAAGTCAGCGGACGGATGCGCGAGGCGTCCAGCCGCCGACTTTTTTATCTGGCTCGGTCAAGACCATCAAGGGTTGTCAACCAACGTCCTGAGGGCGCCCTTGCCATTGCCAATGGTAATTTCCAGATCCGAGGCAGTGTTCGCAAACTTTGTTTGCGGCTTTGGTGCATGTTCAATTTTGGCAACACCACGACCGTGACATCGTTTGAGATTCCGCAGTTTTGATTGATCATGCTTCGCGACGGATGAGGCGTATCGCAAAGAGCAGGATGACAGCGCCGATTGTTGCACCCAGGATGGCGCCCGGCAGACCGCCAACATTGCCAACAAAATAGCTTCCAAACAACCAGCCGCCGATCATTGATCCAAGGATGCCAATGGCGATGTTACCAACAATTCCGTAACCGTAGCCTTTCACGATCACACCTGCGAGCCAACCGGCCACGCCACCTACAACAAGCCAGACAATCAGGGTTTCGGGGGCCATTTTATTCTCCTTTATGAAATCGCACAATGAACTGCGTCACAAAGAAGACGCGATCATACCTTGAAAACGCCTGCGACCGCGATTTGTTCCCATAAAAAAACCCGGCACAGAATGCCGGGCTTTTCATCGCTCATGAAGGATCAGCAAGCATAGCGAACGGGGTCGCCGTAGGCATCAAAACCGCGGCATGAACGGTTGTTGTAACGACGGCCTGGTGTGGTGGCAGCACCGATGATTGCGCCGCCAGCACCACCAATGACAGCGCCTGCCAGAGCGCCACCGCCGCTTCGGGTTGAAACGCCGCCAATGACAGCGCCTGTGCCTGCACCAATCAGTCCACCGGCAACGGCCCTGTCAGTTGGATTGTAAGAGTTGCAAGCAGATAGTGTGCCCGCAAGAGCGATAACAGTCAGAAGTGTTTTCATTTCATGTCTCCAGCATGAGGATTGATACCTCAGCAAAAAAGATGTGGGGATGAGGCAGATCAAGTGCGTTTGATGACGTCCGTTGGCTTGTAAACTGGAGCATTCATGAGGCTGGCCTTGTCGACATCAACCACAAGCTTTGATTTACCATTAGTTTCGCGCGTCATCTTGAACGACTGGTACGTCACGGCGACCTTGTGTTCGCCAATCCCCAGAAAGCCACCGACGCCAATAACGGCGGCCATAATGCGACCATCGCCGTCGATGAGCAGTTCCTCAACGTCGCCGACCTTTTCGTTTGCATTGTTATAGACAGCTTTTCCGATTGCGTCGGTGGCATGCCAATGTGTGGGCATCCAGCTGCCTGAATAGAACATGCCATTTACTGGGCCGGGTGCGCTCGTGGTTGGCGGTGTCAACGAGGCAGGAGGACTGACTGAGCCAGGCGGTGTGACAGGTGCAGTTTGCGTTGTGGGAGCTGTTGTCTGGGACAAGGCTGGCAGGACAGGCAAGGCGAAGACTGCACAAGCGGCAGTTGCGAGAATAAGCTTTTTAGCAAACATGGGGATTTCCTTTCAGGGATTGTGAAACAGATGCTTGCGGGTAGACTTGAGGTGCCCAGGACCGCTGCTCCCGATCATTGCTGTTAGCGCCACAGATGAAACTCAGCGCTACCCGCAATAAACGGGGCTGAAGGTGAAACGCGGTCTGGCCCGTAGTTGTTCCAATATAACTTTGAAAACAGCAGCCTGAGACGCGGGAACATTTTGCGACATCGCGCGTTTCATCATGAGCGCAGTTGCTCTGTCACCCTCTTAACCTGTCCAACCACGGCATCGTTCTGAAGAGTTCAATTTCAAGAGCTGCAGCAGACAAATCAACAGGATCTTCAAAATGCACATCCGCTATGGGTACGAGATCGAACTGACTTGCGAAAAGCAAACCCCCCTGCTCACAATGCTTGATGTCCACCCTTCACGGCGCGGCGACATCACCGCGCCTGACGAAATGCAGGTGACAGGATTGATAACGAACGGCGTGATTGATAGTTCTTCAATGTACCTTGATCAGTTTGGAAATATCTGCCGTCGCATCCTCGCACCCTCCGAGGGCGTCCTTATCAGAAGCAGTAGCATTATTCATGACTCAGGTTTTCCTGATGCAGTGCAGTCTGATGCAGATGTGTTGCCGCCAGAAAAGCTTCCTGCTGATACACTGTCTTATCTTTTGGGGAGCCGATACTGCGAAACTGATTTGCTGGCCACAAAGGCATGGGAAAGATTTGGGACTATTCGCGGGGGATGGCAAAAAGTTCAGGCGGTTTGCGACTACGTGAATACGCTTATCCGCTTTAGTTACGGACAGGCACCCAACCTGCGCACAGCGAGTGAAGCAATAGAAGAAGGCTCTGGAGTGTGCCGGGATTTCGCACATGTTGCCATTACATTCTGTCGCTGTCTGAACATTCCGGCACGCTACTGCACAGGCTATCTCGGGGACATTGGAGTTCCCCCTGACGGCGTTGCCATGGATTTCAGTGCCTGGTTCGAGGTTTACCTGGACGATGAATGGTGGACATTCGACGCACGACATAATGTGCCCCGCATCGGGCGGATCTTGATTGCACGCGGACGCGATGCAACGGATGTCCCGATCGTCAATTCTTTCGGAGCACACAAGCTGACGCGGTTTGATATCGTGACGGAAGAGGTGATTGGCACACGCTATCCACTCAGCTCACATGATCGGCGTGGTCACTGGAGCGGGCAGAATGATCCACGTTCCTGATCCCGGTGGTGCGCCGCAGCACATACAACGCCAAAAGGCCTGTACGCTGTTCACTTCTGCAAAAACATTTCCCCTTGTTTGCGGTCAAAACAGCAGAGCGGAACAAAGGGATATTTCCAGCGTTGTCTCAGCATAGAGCAACTCACTCCGGAGTGTCCGCAATGTCCTCTGCAATGGAAATCAAATCCTCAAGTGCCAGACACTTTGCACCCATTGGACGTGCTATCTTCTTTGTTGGTGCACTGGGATTGTTTGCTGGCCTTATCGTCGCCACGTCGCAAGGCAACAGTCCTGCCACTGCAGTGCAGCCATCCTCGGTAACTCCAATCGACATATCAGAGCCGTCGCACACTTATAAGCTCCCGAGCTTATGGACCAACTGGCGCTGGGCGTCCGAGGACGGAGTCTATTTCATCGAATACACCTGGAAGCCACGTCCCCGAGCAACTGAGCGTCGCCCGTCTGCCATCATGCAAGCCTCTTAAATGATCGTAGATGCTTACAACACGCGGCATCTTCCTTGACCCAAGAATTGATCCCTCTACGCGCGCCATCGCTGGGCACAGCACATCAGGATGAATTTCAAGGTAGCAGGCGGATACGCAGAATCAGGGAAATCAAATTAATGATAACACTCTTTGCCGTTACCTATCCTTCTTCGATCTTCTGCCGAGAAGCTCTGATCACGCTGGAAGAATTGCAGCGTGGTGCAGCCATCATGATCATCGATAGCGCCATTGTCTCACGCTCGAAAGATGGCTCTGTCAAGCTGGAGCAGGCTGTGAATACGACGACCGCCGGCGCACTTTCGGGAGGTTTTTTGGGAAGCCTTCTTGGACTGCTTTTTCTCACGCCCCTCACAGGGGCAGCAGTCGGCGCCACGATGGGGGCAGCACGAGGTTACACAACCGATTTCGGAATTTCAGATACCTTCATGATGGACATGGGCAAGAAGATCGAGGCTGACGCAGCTACACTTTTCGTTCTGGCCTCTGAGATGACTGCCGACAAAGTCGCCAGCGCGCTTGCCGTCAACAGTGGGCAGGTGGCTTACACTTCAATGCCCGAAGATATTGAGTCCCGGTTCCGGGAAAAATTCAATAAAGCCGGCGCCATTACAGAGCCGGAATTGGGGCGAGCGGTGGCCGCACTTGAGGGTTGACCATGGCCCAAGCAATGCTCCGATGGCCTATGTCATTGCAATTCTGCGCAAACTAGAATTCTAATACGGAGATGACGCATGACGCATAAAACAGACAGCCAGATTGTATGGGATCTGATCAAGAAGCTGCGTGTCTGCATGCTTGTAACACACAGCAACAAAGCTGGCGATCTGCGCGCCAGGCCGATGACCGCGCTCTTGAATGTTGACGACGAGGCCATCTATTTTCTGACAGACGTTCGCAAACAGAAAGACGACGAGATCGAATCCGACCAGAATATCTGCTTGGCTTTCGCGGATTCAAGCGCACATCAGTACGTCTCACTTACTGGGATCGCCACGGTTTCGAATGACCGCGAAAAAATTGCTGAGCTTTGGTCAGCTGCGGCGCAACTCTGGTGGAACAGCAAGGATGACCCCAATATCCGTGTACTCCACATCATGCCTTTGCGCGCGGAATACTGGGATAGCCCCGGTTCCATTGTCACCAAAGTCAAGATGGTCGCAGCCGCGCTGACTGGGGGCCGCCCGAATCTTGGCGAGAACAGTAAGGTGGAGCTATAGCGCGTGCTTTTGATAAAAAATCGGCACTCACGCAATTCAAGCAGGCTATGAAATGAAAAGACGGTTGCAAACACTGCTACAATCCATCAGGCGACGCGCAAGGATGTCAGAGGGCGCTGAACCGCAGATTGTGCTAACACCAGTGCAGGCGCGGCAAGGTTTTCTTGGTAAGCCAGTCCTTCTGGTTCTCGTGGTGAGCCTGCTAATGATTGTTGGTTTTCTGACCCTGTATGCCACGCTAGGTCAGTAATTGCCTGATCTTGGATCGATAGCAGGTGCAGTTTGTCAACGCACCCCAGTGCGTCAGGTTGCATACGAAAGCCAATCACTGGCAGTATCTTCCTGTTCCGGTTGCGCCGCGCTGCTCGACATCAAGATGCAGATGATCCGCATGTGCCGCATCTGAACCCGGGCCAAGGACGGTCGTGAACCATCCGCAGGCCGATTTTCGCAACGTCGCCAAAAGCTGCTGTTGCACCTCGCCTTCGGGCTTTGCCACTATCAAGGCGCTCTTGTCGGCCAGTCTTACACGCGCCACATCGATGGCTAGCCCGCTCGCGTGAGCGCTGAGCTTGCCCGTCGCTGCCCTGTTTCGGTTTCGGCACTCGAAGCCTGGGCCGGTTTCAAAAAATGCGACTGGAGAGCCTAGTCTAGCCTCGGTGAGCGGCAGCACGATATCGCGCAG
>JANNRX010000512.1:0-2126 GCA_031401875.1 Hyphomicrobiales bacterium
TTTCAACCGGGCCTTGCAATCCCAGCAATCGTGCCGTCGGGGGCATGATTTGCATCAGGCCGTATTCACCATCCTTGCCGCGCGCATTGGGATTGTAGTTGCTTTCAACACGCATGACAGCATCCGCCATGGCGGGCGGCAGTCCAAGTTTTTCAGCCTCGATGCGGGCGATTGCGCGGAAATGTTGAATGCGCCTTGCGCGTTCTTCCGTGCTGGCGGGAGCCGCTTTTGGACTGTCCGGGGCCTGACTGAACGGGGCAGAAGAGGGTGGAACGGGCACAATCGTCTCGCCGCGAGCTTCAGGCTGCTGTACAATGCGCGTGTCCATATCATCCTTAGCAGACGCCGATGGATTGGCCAGAGCTGACGTCACGAGTGCCAGCGTGATGGCAAAGGCTGCAATACCTCGCCTTACGCCGGTCATGAGCGCCTTTGCCAATTTATGGGAGTTTGCTGAAGCCGGATCCAGCAAGACTTGAAGGCGCCAGGCGCTGTGTATCCGAAATGATATCCGGCAACCTTGTGCCTGTTGCCGCCTGCGGTCCTGGCTGTGGTGTTGTAGGCCCTGCAGGAGCCGCAGCCTGACGGCGGGGTGGAAGTGGAATTGTCACGGGAGTCCGTGCAATTTCCTGCACCTTGGTTTCATCGATTTTCGCCTCTTCCTGTCCGGAAAGACCAACAGAGCCCAGCATCCGCTGGAATACAGATTTCTGAGGCGCTTCAGCCGGAGCAGCCGCCAAAGCGATGGCTGTCTCAGGCTTGGCACTGGCGACATCTGTCTTGGCAATGGCAACATCAGTCTTGGCAGGCGCGTTCGAAGCAGCCGCAGGCTTTGCGGGCTGCGCAGAAGCCGTCAGGATTGCAGGAATTGCAGGCGCGGCTTTTGCAGGTTCGGATTTTGCCGTTCCCTCTGATTGCGCGCTCAAGGCTTCGTTCAGCCTCTCCTGCTGCACCAGCTCGGCAATCTGCAACGGTGACCTGCCCTTGCTGCGATGCGCATTATATTGCTCCACAGGGAGTTCGATCGGCGTGAAAGCCAGTGAATCGGTGCGGCTCACACCATTCCGGGTTGTGCCGATGGAGCGATTGGTCAGGCCATTGGCCTGGGCAACGGCGGTTTCCTTGAACACGGGGTGCATGTCGCCGTCACGATAGACACGCTTCACGGCACGGGTACCTTTGGAGATAAGTTCTGCAACCTTGATCTCATCCTGGCGGTTTTTTGAAGCAACAGTGCTCATAATCTCGGTTTCGCCTTCCGCAGGCGCGCAACCGTCGCTTCCGGTATTGAAAGCATAACGACCCTTGCAGATCGAGACTTTCGGAACAGCACGGGCGACCTCGAAATAATCATTGCCCTGCTTCAGGTTTTTCCAGAATGGCATGTTGGGGTCGTTGCGGTATTTCGCCAGATTTTCCGCTGTCATGCGGAAGGGGAGCGACTGAACCTGAATCTGAGACTGCCCACCGGCAAAGGCTTCCCGCGTCAAGCCGTAAATATCAGCAACCTGCGCATCGGTCATGGCATAGCAGCCTGCGGATGAGCAATCACCATGCACCATGATCAGGTTTCCGGTGCGGCCAAGCTGGCGATCAAGCTGATTGGGATAGCCCACGTTGAACGACAGATAGAAATTCGAATTGGGGTTCATGGCGCCGGGGGAGAAAGCATAAAAGCCTTCTGGCACCTGACGGTCGCCTTCCTTGATCTTGGGACCAAGCTGGCCGGACCAGCGGCACATCGGATAGGTCTTCAGCAGGGCCATTTTGCCGGATGAATCCTGTTTCCAGACCTCCAGCTCGCTTTCCTGCTTGAAGGCACGAATCATGATGGGCGCGTGGGTGCGCATGTCCTTCTCGCGCATGGCATTCTGCGTCTCGAAGGCAATCGGCACGTAATGGCGGCCATTGCGCGGAAGGCTGCCACCTTGCTCGTTGCAGGCAGCAAGACCCAGCAGCGAGGCTGTCATGGCGGAAAAGAGAGAGAGACGAGAGAGATTCATTCAGTCGACTTCTGCTTTATGGAACGAGCCCCAGCCCATAGACTGGAAGCTTTTATCCTTACACGTTTATTAGCGCAAGCGCAGCAAGGCAATGCTTCAGGGTCAACGAGTCGTTAACGACGT
>JANNRX010000513.1:0-6124 GCA_031401875.1 Hyphomicrobiales bacterium
GCAGGCCGCGTCACCAAGGAACGGCAGCTCTCGGTCAATATTCCGGCCGGCGTCGAGGATGGAACCCGCATCCGCCTCTCCAATGAAGGCGAAGCCGGTTCGCGCGGCGGACCGTCCGGCGATCTCTACATTTTCATCAGCCTGAAACCCCATGCCTTCTATCAACGTGACGGGGCGGATCTCTTCTGCCGCGTGCCGATTTCGATGGTGCAGGCGTCGCTTGGCGGTGAATTCAAGGTGCCGACGCTCGATGGCGGCGAGGCGCTGGTAAAAATTCCCGAAGGCACCCAGTCCGGCAAGCAGTTCCGCCTGCGCGCCAAAGGCATGCCGGTTCTGCGCTCGAAGGATATGGGAGACCTCTACATTCAGGCGCAGGTTGAGACGCCGCAAAATCTTACGCGCCGCCAGCGCGAGCTTCTTGCTGAATTCGAAAAAGAAAGTTCGGCGCAGACACAACCCGAGAGCGATGGATTTTTCAAGAAAATGAAGGGCTTTTTTGGTGCATAGTCAGTTTTAAGGCTCATTTGCACATTTCATTCATTTGCCGTCTCACTATATCTGTCATAGATTCGTCACCGAATCTGGTGAGGTTGCACGTCATGTCTGATGCTATTGATCGCCTCTACGATGCTGTCCATGCTGCGCGCACGCGCGATCCCTTGCTTTCAAAAACCGCCAAGCTGTTCCGTGGCGGCATTGAAAAAATGGCCAAGAAGCTGGGAGAGGAAGCTATCGAGACCGGGATTGCTGCCTTGAAGGGGCGCAAGCAGGAAGTGGTCGAGGAAAGCGCTGATCTCCTCTACCAGCTTTGCGTTTTGTGGGCAGAATGCGGCATTAGCCCCGACACTATCCGCGCCGAAATGGACCGGCGCGAAGCGCTTTACGGCATCGCCGAGAAGTTGCCCAAGGCGGTGCTCGTCAAATCTGTGGCCTGACGGTTCCCGTCATTCCCGACGGTCCGCAGGACCGAGCGGGAATCCAGCCAATCCATGGGTCACAAGCAAGGCTGGATTCCCGCTCCGGCTTTGCCGGTCGGGAATGACAGGAACGCGCTGCGCCGCCTCACCCAAGCTTGATTGTCGCGGCTGCCTTTTCCGCGAATCTGCCAATGAATGTTCCCGGAACATCCACATTGGCAGTCGCCATTTCCGCATCCAGCGCTTTCAGCATGTCCATGACGCTTTTCATGCCGTCGGGCGCGGAGATGCCAGTGCGCGAATAGGCTTCCCGCGTCTTGCTGAAAGCGGCGATATAGAGCGCCTTGTCGCCAAGGTGATATTCTGGCGGCACCGTATCGGCCACCTGATCCGGCGTGGCTTTCGCGAGCCACAGCAACGCCTTGTAATGCGCGTTGACGATGGCCTGCACGGTGTTCGGATTGGCGGTGATGAAATCGTTCTTGAGGTAGATGCACCCCGCCGGGTTGGAGCCACCAAACACGGCACGCGTGCCTGCTTCGGTGCGGGTGTCGATCAGAGTCACGATATCGCCGTCGGCTTCCAGCTTGGAGATGACGGGATCGAGATGCGAGATGGCGTCGATCTCACCCTTCTTCATGGCGGCCACGCCGGAGGCTCCGCCGCCGATGCCAATGAAGGAGGCGTCCGTGGCTTTGAGGCCTGCCTTGCTCATGGCGTGAACTGCCGTGATGAAGGTGGAGGAGCCCGGTGCCGTGACGCCGATCTTGAGGCCCTTGAAATCCGCCGCTGATTTGATCTTGCCCGCCAGATCCTTGCGTACGCCGATGACGATGGAGGGAAAGCGCAAAAGCTCGATGACAGCGCGGATATCCTGGCCTTTGGCCTGCATGCGCAGGGTGTGCTCGTAAGCGCCGGCCACCACATCCACAGAACCGCCGACCAGAGCTTGCAAAGAGCGTGCGCCGCCGGCGAAATCATTGATCGCGACCTCGACGCCGAATTCCTTGAAATAGCCCTGCCGCTCGGCAATCGTGAGCGGAAGATAATACAAGAGGTTCTTGCCGCCGACGCCGAGCGTCACCTTGGCCTTTTCTGGTGCCTGCGCCAGAGCGCGGGGCATGAAGCCAAGGGTGGAGAGCGCTGATGCGCCTGCGATGATGGTTCTGCGGTTCATGGTCATTGCGGTTTCTCCCAAAAAGAATTGCTTATGCCGTTTTCGTCTCGCCGGGTTTCCAGACGAGCAGACGGTTCTCGATCAGCGTAACACAGGAATCGATGATGATGACAAACACCATCAGGATCGCCATGCCCGCGAAAACGCCGGTGACATCAAACACGCCTTCGGCCTGGTGGATGAGATAGCCCAATCCGGCAGCCGAACCCAGATATTCACCGACCACCGCGCCGACGAGTGCGAACCCCACCGAGGTGTGGAGCGACGAGAACACCCAGCCCAGCGCCGAGGGCCAATAGACATGGCGCAGCAATTGCCGCTCGTTCATGCCCAGCATCTTCGCGTTGGAGAGGATGGTCTGATTCACGTCGCGCACGCCCTGATAGACATTGAAGAAGACAATGAAGAACACCAGCGTGACGCCCAGCGCCACCTTGGACCAGATGCCGAGGCCGAACCAGAGCGCAAAGATTGGTGCCAGCACCACGCGGGGCAAGGCATTGATTGCCTTCACGTAAGGATCGAACACGGCTGCCAGCAGCGGCTTGCGGGCGAACCAGAAGCCGATGGCGATGCCACCGCCCGCGCCAATGACGAAGGCGAGGATCGTTTCGGTCAGCGTGATGCCGAGGTGATACCAGACCTCGCCGCCCACCACCATTTTCACGACGCGCGCGCCAACATCCCACGGGGTGGAGAAAAAGAATTTCATCGTCTTCACATCGCCGAGCAGGCTTGTTGCCGTGGCGATATGCCAGAAGCCGATGAAGGCAATAGCGACCGCGATCTGCAAGCCAAGAAGGAGAGGGCGGGAGATGGACGTCACGCTGCATCCTCGAACGAATAGGTCTTGCGCACCTCATCGCGCAGCGCCGCCCAGATTCTGGCATGCAACTGATGAAAACGTGGATCGGCCTTGACCTCGGCAATATCGCGTGGCCGCTCGATAGCGATGGGGAAATCCCCAATGATCTTCGCCGCGGGTCCCGCTGACATGATGATCACACGGTCTGCCAGCGATATTGCTTCATCGAGATCATGCGTCACGAACAATACGGCCTTGCGGTCTGCCTGCCAGAGGCCGAGCAGCAATTCGCCCATGATCAGACGCGTCTGTGCATCCAGTGGCCCGAAAGGCTCATCCATGAGCAGAATCTTCGGCTCGCGCACCAGCACCTGCGCCAGTGCCACGCGCTTGCGCTGGCCGCCCGAAAGCTGGTGCGGATAGCGATCCATGAAAGCTTTCAGGCCAACGCGGATGAGCATTGTCTCCGCCTTGGCGATAGCCTCCCTGCGAGGAACGCCTGCCACTTCAAGGCCGATGGCAACATTGTCGCGCGCGGTCTTCCATGGCATCAGCGCATCCTGCTGAAACAGGTATCCCGCCTCCTTGTTGAGGCCGGACAATGGCTTGCCCAGGATCGTGACCGAACCGGCAGAAGGCTCCAGCAGGCCTGCGGCGGCATTCAGCAAGGTGGATTTGCCACAGCCCGTTGGCCCAACGATGGCGACGAACTCGCCTGCCCTGACCTCGAGGCTGGAGGGCGATACGGCATCATAGCGGTTGCCGTCCACCAGCACAAAGCTGATGGCGACATTGCTCAACGCAATGGCAACAGGCGCACCTCCCATGCAAGCTCTCCCTCCTGCGCGGCTTTCTAACAGAGCTGCGTCAGCCTTCCATGTCTAGTGTGCGCCATTGACCGTGGCAAGAATTGTGAAGGATCGCTCAACGGGTAAGTTGATGTCTCTGCAAATCTGTGGATCATGGAGACAACAAGAATCTGGGGCTGGGAACGAAATGATGTCCAAACAGGCTGGTGCTTCCGCGCCGCTTCTTCCGAACAAATCATTGGCCGACCGTGCCTATGCCATCCGGCGCTATGCCCTGCGCATGGGCGAGGTGCAGGGGCAGGGCTACATCGCGCAAGCGCTGGGCGCGGCGGATCTGCTGGCGGTGAGCTACTTTCACGCGCTGCGATATCGCCCGCATGAGCCCGAATGGGAGGGGCGGGATCGCTTCTGCCTTTCCATCGGGCATTACGCTATCGCGCTCTATGCGGCGCTGATCGAGGCCGGCATCCTGCCCGAGAACGAAATCGATACCTATGGCGGCGATGACAGCCGCATGCCCATGTCCGGCATGGCGGCCTATACGCCGGGCATGGAGATCACCGGCGGCAGTCTGGGGCAGGGCTTGACGGTCGCTGTCGGCATGGCGATGGGGCTGGCACGCAAGAAGTCGAAAGCGTTTGTGTTCAACCTGATGTCCGATGGCGAACTGGACGAGGGCTCGACCTGGGAAGCGGCGATGGCGGCATCATCGCACAAACTCGGCAATCTCATCACCATCGTCGACGTCAACAACATGCAGGCGGATGGTCCTTCGACGCTGGTCTCGAATTTCGAGCCGCTCGGCCCCAAATGGGAGGCCTTCGGCTGGCACACCCAGCGCGTCAACGGCAATGATATTCCAGCACTTGTCGCGGCTTTCGACATCGCGAAAAAACTCAAGGAGCCGCGCCCGCGCGTCATTATCTGCGATACGAAAATGGGCAAGGGCGTGCCGTTCCTGGAGGAGCGGGAGCGCAATCACTTCATGCGCGTCGAGGCCGATGAATGGGCAAAAGCCATTGCCATGCTCGATGCAGGGAGAATCTAAGATGCCGCTCGATAAATACCTCCCCCGCACGGTGAAGACCGGCCCCAATGGTGAACGGTTGATGACCTCGGCGATGATCGCTTCCATTGCCGCACCGGGGCAACGCACCAGCCCGGCGCCCTTCGGTGCTGCGCTGACGGCGCTCGCCGCCAGGAACCCGAAGATCATCGGCATGACGGCGGATCTGTCGAAATACACTGACCTGCATGTTTTCGCGAAGGCGTATCCCGACCGCTTCTACCAGATGGGCATGGCCGAACAGGTGCTGATGGGAGCCGCCGCCGGCATGGCACGGGAAGGCTTCACGGTGTTTGCCACGACCTACGCCGTTTTCGCCTCGCGCCGGGCCTATGATTTCATCTGCATGGCGATTGCAGAAGAATCGCTCGACGTGAAGATCGTCTGTGCGCTGCCCGGCCTCACCACGGGCTACGGCCCCAGCCATCAGGCGACAGAAGACCTCGCCATCTTCCGCGGCCTGCCCAACATGACGATCATCGATCCGTGCGATGCGCTGGAGATCGAGCAGGCGACAGCCGCCATCGCCAAGCACAAGGGGCCGGTCTACATGCGGCTGCTGCGTGGCAACGTTCCGTTGGTACTTGATGAATACGGCTACAAGTTCAAGCTCGGCAAGGCGCAGATGCTGCGTGACGGGCCGGACGTGCTGCTGATCTCTTCCGGCCTGATGACGATGCGCGCGCTGGAGGCCGCCAAGGCGCTGGAGAAAGACCGGCTGCATGTCGGCGTGCTGCATGTGCCGACGATCAAGCCGCTCGACGAGGCGACGATCCTGAAACACGCTAAGAAGCGCGGCCGCCCTGTCATCACGCTCGAAAACCACTCGATCATCGGGGGGCTGGGAGAAGCGGTCGCCGGCGTCCTGATGCGCTCTGACAAGCGCCCGGCGCGGTTCAGGCAGATCGCGCTGCCGGACCAGTTTCTGGATGCCGGCGCGCTGCCGACGCTGCATGATCGCTATGGGATTTCGACGAGCGAAGTGGTGCGGCGCGTGAAAGAGTGGGTGGCGTAGGAGTTCAGCATCCCTTGTAAGCGCAGCCGCAATCTGACAAGCATCTTTGATGAGCCAATTGCTGATTCAGACGTATCTGAATGATCTTGATCGTGCCCGCAAGATCAGCGGTACATCCACTGAAAATGTCACAAGTGAAGCCTTCAAGGATTTGCTGAAGGCCTGGGCGCGGCAGAACAATCTCATCTTCATCAATCAGTATGAATTTGAATCTCCTCAGAAAACGCGCATTCGGCCGGATGGCGCTATTCTTCACGATATCCGCGTGCCCCTCGGTTACTGGGAAGCCAAGGACACGGATGATGATCTCGATGAGGAAATTCGCAAGAAGCTGA
>JANNRX010000514.1:0-2951 GCA_031401875.1 Hyphomicrobiales bacterium
GAAACCTGCTCGAAGCCCATGCTTCTCGCGATTGCCGCCGCGCGCTTCTCATGCGCGGGATAGCGCCAGGCATGCATGAAGACGATGGCGAGCGCCTTGAAGCCCTTGGCTTTGATGGCTTCAAGCTGAGCTCGAAGCTGCGCCTCATCCAGCGCTTTCTCCATCGTGCCATCGGCCAGAACCCGCTCGTCGATCTCCGCGACCTCGGCAT
The DNA here is from genome assembly GCA_031401875.1 of Hyphomicrobiales bacterium. Classification (GTDB taxonomy): domain Bacteria; phylum Pseudomonadota; class Alphaproteobacteria; order Rhizobiales; family Beijerinckiaceae; genus JADCCX01. Next base: position 212 of record JANNRX010000514.1, read on the forward strand.
AAAGAAGTTCCGGCTTGAGGATGGCCTTGGCGAAAATCTTCGGTCGCGCCTGATAGCCGATCTCCAACGCATCGCGGAAACCGCGCGTCGTCACCAGCGCGGTGGCATCACCCTTGCGCTCCAGCAGCGCGTTGGTGGCGACCGTGGTGCCCATGCGGACTTCACCGATAAGGCCCGCAGGAATTTTCTCGCCGGTCTTGAGGCCGAGATGCTCGCGGATGCCCTGCACGGCGGCATCGCGGTAGGAGCGCGGGTTTTCCGACAACAGCTTGCGGGCGGAAAGCGTGCCATCCGGTGCACGGCCGATGACATCCGTGAACGTGCCACCGCGATCAATCCAGAACTGCCACAAGTCCATCGCGCAAACTCCCATCAGTGAATACGATTCATATTGACGATTTGTCGACAAATTACAAGTGATGCATATTGTCATTCTTGTCATTCCAGAACCGTGAAGCGACAGCGCAACGGTATCTGGAATCCAGCGTAACGGCTCGCCGAAGGCGGCAATATTCTATCGCAGAAGACACTTCATGCTGGATTCCCGATCTCATGATCCGGTTGCACCGGACATGGTCGAGAATGACAAGCCGTGGGCGATTGCTCTGCCACAAGGCGCTAACTCCCTTGGCCCTGCGGACGCATTCTCAGTGACATCAGGGCCAGAAAAGCCAGCAGGCTCAGACCTGCGGTCAACCAGATTGCACGCGTGCCCATGACCTCAAGCGCAAAGCCGAAAATCAACGGCGCGAAAGCCTGAAGAATACGCCCAGGCGCGCTGATGACACCTTGCAGATAACCATAATGCGCGGGCCCGAAGAGAGCCAGCGGCAACGTACCCTTGGCGATGGTGAGAACACCGTTTCCTGCGCCATGCAGCAGCGTGAAAGCATAGGCCGCCGGTGCGCCAAAAAACATCAGCACGACCGCGCCCAGAGGATGCATCAGGGTGGCCAGGCGCGATGAAATCAGCGGGTGATAGCGCCGCAACAATCCGAATTCGGCGATCCGCGCCGCGACCTGTGCGGGCCCGATCAACGCAGCCGCCGCAACAGCCACCGCCGTGGAGGCACCCGTCAATTCCAGAAGGCGCGGCAGATGGGTCGCCATCGCCGTACTGCAAAACCAGCCGACAGCGAAGACAAAGGCGAGAACAGGCACGGCATAGCGCGAAGGGGTGGCCCTGGATGGAGGCTCGATTCCGACCGTTTCCGCAGCCTCTCCCGCAGCCTCCTGACCCGCATTCCCGCCGCCGGGAAGAAGAAAGTTCAGTGGCACAGCCAGCAGCAGATGAATCAGCACCCACAGTAGACAGGTATTCCGCCAGCCGAATTGCGCTTCCGCAAGTGCTGTCAAAGGCCAGCCGATGGTGCTGGCAAAGCCTGCGATCAGAGTAATGCCTGTAATGGGCGCACGCGCTGCTCTTCCATAGATCTTTGCCAGTGTCGAAAACGCCGCTTCATAAAGGCCGATCCCCATGCCAACGCCGATCACAGCCCAGGCGACGAACAACAGCAAAGGCCCTTTCGCCAGTGCGAGAAGAACCAGCCCCGCGATGAAAATCGCATTGGAGGCCAGCAGCATCTCGCGTCCACCGCTGCGGTCGATGACGCGGCCACTCCACGGCCCGACAAGGGCTGAAACCACCATGGCCAGAGAAAACGCGGCAAAGATTGTGACTGTCGAAAGGCCAAGCTCGGCAGCAATCGGGACTGCAAGAATAGCAGGGAGATAATAGGTCGAGGCCCAGGCAATTGTCTGGGCGGTGCCAAGGGCTGCGACTATGGCCTTCGTCTGATGCTGTCCTAGCCTGATCGCACGTGTCATCAGAAGAATTTCATCGGCATGGAATCAGCTCGGAAAGATTTTCAGACATTCCTTTCTTAATGCCACACATCGTCAACTCCAACCGCATTGCAGGCAGATGCATCGGTTTAAAAACTTGGAGAACAAACAATCAAAACATTTCATCGATAATTTATTGACAATTCATAATTTTAATTTCAAGATTTTGACAAATGAAGGCAAACCATGAAGTTTGCATCGTCTGAGGGGACGAACCTGGGGGAAGCGATGCAACAATTGGATCACGACCAATCAATGGTCGAGGGTGAAGTGCCAAAGCGCAGCTTGCTGCGGCGTTTCCTCGATGCGTTGTATCTCGGCGGCGGCATTCTCTCTGGCTTGTTCCTGATCGCCATTCTGCTGCTGATGATGGCGCTTTCGCTCGGACGGCCGCTGGGCATCAACATTCCATCGGGCGATGATTTTGCCTCCTGGTCCATGGCGGCGATGTCGTTTCTGGGCCTCGCCTACACCTTCAAATCCGGTGACATGATCAGGGTTGGCTTGATCGTTGACAAGTTTGAAGGTCGCAAGAAGCAGGTCATGGAAATCACCGTTCTGAGTATAGCACTGGCCTTCATCGGTTTTTTTGCCTGGAACGCTGTCAGTTTCACCTATTACTCATGGCTGCTCAATGACCGTGCCACTGGCATTCTCCCGATACCACTCTGGATTCCGCAGCTCGGCTATTGCGGCGGCCTTGTGCTGCTATCGATCGCGCTGCTGGATGAACTGGTCAATGTCCTGATGGGCGGCAAACCGCGCTACGAGAAGCCCAAGCCTAAAACGACCGAAGAGATCATCGAACAAGCAATGCAGAGCGCGGTGTAACCATGGACCTCGTCTCGATTTCACTGGTTCTGCTGGTTTTTCTGATGACGCTGCTGCTCAGCGG
>JANNRX010000515.1:0-4741 GCA_031401875.1 Hyphomicrobiales bacterium
CTTGCGACCGCAGAAGACAAGGCGGATGCGGCAGCGCTTATTGCTCTCGCCAGTCAGCTTCGCGTGCCGATCATCCGTTGCCGCAAGCGCCACCTCAAGCGCCGCCTCTAGCGACCCTGATGTTGCGGCAGCTCGAAACCCCAGACCCGCGATCCTCATGTCGTCACACTCCATTGCACCACTGGCCGCGATGGCTGCCAGCCGCGCATCTCGCCAAGGGAGGCTGACTGGGCAATCTCGATGCGCATCAGGGCTCCGCCCTTGTCACGGTGCCAGTGCAGTAATAGCGCTTCTGTTTCCAGGGTCACAGCATTGGCCACGATACGACAACCCGGCGGCAACATCGACCATAAGGCCACAAAAAGCGCCTGATCAGCGCCACCACCCACAAACACGGCATCGGGAACAGGCCGTCCGGAGAGTTGCGTCAAGGCCCGCCCCTCGATGACACTCAAGCGATCATCAACGCCAAATTTCAGGGCATTGTCGCGAATTCTGCCAGCCCTGTCAGGCCGCAATTCCAGAGCCAGTGCTTCTCCGCCAGCCAGACACCATTCGATGGAAACCGAGCCGGAACCAGCGCCGATATCCCACAATCTTTCGCCGGGACGCGGCGCAAGCGCTGAAAGCGCCAGCGCGCGCATGGGGGCTTTGGTAATCTGGCCATCATGGCTGAAGACTGCATCGGGCAAGCCGGGAGAGCGCGGCAGCCCCTTGCTACCGGCGATGATCAGGGCAATCGCCACAGGCATGATGATCCCGGTCTGATCATAGTCTTCTGCCCGGGTTTTGCGAATGCGCTCGCGTGGTCCGCCAAGGGCCTCCATCACCCAGAGCGTCGAGGGGCCAAAGCCTTCTGACACAAGCCAGCGGGCAAAATCAGCCACCGCAATACCCTCACGCATCAGGCAGATCACGCGGGCACCCTGCGTCAGGGCTGGCAGCGCCCTTGCATGGGGTTGGGCATGCAAGCCCAGACAGGTCACGCTTTCAAGCCGCCAGCCAAGCCGGGAAGCGGCAAGACCGAAGCTGGATGCGCCCGAATGCGTGCGCCATTCCGATGGATCAAGATGATCAGAAAGCGAGCCGCCTGCGCCAAACCAGAACGGGTCCCCTGAGGCCAGCACGACAACGCTTTGACCGCGCAGTGCCAGCAGCGGAGCAAGATCGAAGGGCACAGGCCATGCCCGGCCACGCTCGCCTGCATCGACAAGGGCCAGATGCCGAGGGCCTCCGAAGATATATTCGGCATGGCTCAGGGCCAAACGGCTTGCTTCCGACAGGCCAGACAGGCCATCCTCTCCAAGACCGATAATGACAAGCCAGGGCTCAGCCATGAGACGCGTCCTTCTGCTGGGCGGCACGACAGAGGCAACCGAACTTGCCCGCAGATTCGCAGAGGCTCGGCTGCCTGCCGTGTTCTCCTATGCGGGCCGGACTGCATCGCCCACGGTGCAGCCGATTCCGACGCGTGTTGGCGGGTTCGGCGGTGCCGATGGTCTGGCGGCCTATCTGTGCCAGGAAGGCATCAGCCACGTTATCGATGCAACGCATCCTTTCGCCAGCCGCATGAGCCATAATGCGGAACGGGCCTGCGCTTTGACTGCCATACCGCTTCTGGCGCTGGAGCGGCCCCCGTGGCTTGCGCAGGCCGGCGACAACTGGATTGATGTTGCGGATGCGACCATGGCGGCAGCCTGTCTTCCGGCCACGCCAGGCAATGTCTTCCTCGCCATTGGCCGCCAGAACCTGGATGCCTTTTCGGTCAGGCCTGAGCACCATTATCTGTTGCGTCTGGTTGACCCCTTGCCCACGGAGCTTGCGTTGCAGATGCACCTGCCCAAGGTCACGGTTCTGGTCGACAAGGGCCCGTTCACTGAAGTTCGGGACCGTGCGATCATGGAGGAGCATCATATCACGCATGTGGTGGCCAAGAACGCCGGTGGAAGTGCCGCACGTGCCAAGCTGGAGGCCGCGCGCGCCTTGCGCCTGCCCGTCATCATGATCGCGCGACCGGTACAGCCGAATCGTCATTCGGTTGGTTCGGTTGATGCGGTGATGGCGTGGCTGTCTCATCAGGCGAATCTTGGCGTATAGACGAAGCGGCCAACACGGCGCGTGGCTGCATTCCCAACCAGCACAACCGTGCGCATGTCCGCCATTTCAGGCAATGCCTCCGCCAATGTCACCGTTGTTATTGTCTCTTCCGGCGTGGTGACAGCGCGGGCAAAGGTAATCAGACGTGATGGTCCGCAAGTTTCACGCAGCAGATCAAGAATGCGCGTGAACCCATCCGGGCGGCTCAGCGAGCGTGGATTATAGAATGCCATGGCGAAATCCGCTTCGGCGGCAGCGCGCACACGCTGCTCGATCAGAGCAAAAGGTTTCAGATTATCGGAAAGATTGATCACGCAGAAATCATGTCCGAGCGGGGCACCGGTCCGGGCGGCGGCAGCCAGCATCGCAGTTACGCCCGGCAGGACACGAATATCGAGCCCAAACCATGCCGGGGCATTCTCCATGGCCTCGAAGACAGCCGATGCCATGGCAAACACGCCCGGATCACCGGAGGTGACAATGACAACCTGATGGCCTGCTGCGGCAAGATCAAGCGCCAGACGGGCACGGTCCAGTTCAACCCGATTGTCCGAGGCATGCAGTGTCAATCCGGGCCGTGGCTGCACCCGTGCAACATAAGGGATGTATCCAACGATATCGCTGGCCATCCGCAGGGCCTCCGATACCTCGGGTGTGATGAGGGCATCATCCCCCGGCCCAAGCCCTGCAATCGCGAGCCAGCCGCTCATTCCGGCGTCTCCGGTCTGCGCCCCTCGCCATGCACCAGCACAATCGCGAAGTATGGGCATTCAAGACTGTTCATCGCGGCCAAAGGCAAGACACGTTCTCCGGGCATGGTGCCGCGCTCCACGAGCCAGGCAGCGTCAAGCCGTCCGGCTGCCGTCAGCGCCTGACGGACTTTTGGCAGGTTTCGTCCGATCTTCATGATCACCAAAGCATTTGCGGTCATCATGTGCCTGACAAGGTCCGCTTCGGGCAATGTCCCCATCAGCACAGTGAGCACATCGTCGCCCCATGTGATCGGTCGCCCGGTCGCCGTCCAGCAGCCTGCCATGCCTGTGATGCCAGGGATGACATCGACAGTCGCCCGTTGATCAAGGCGGGTGTAGAGATGCATGAACGAACCGTAGAAAAACGGGTCGCCCTCGCACAGCACAACCACATCCTCCGTGCGGGCCAGTACCGCCAGCTTCTCCGCCCAATCATCATAGAATGCAGAGAGGAGGCGCTTGTATTCGGGGCTGTCAAAATGCAGCTCGGTCGTCACCGGATATTCCATGGCATATTCAATCGCATCGGCTGCCAGCATGCCCTCGACAATGCGCCTCGCTTGTCCCGGGCGGCCTTTCTTGCGAAAATAGGCGATGTGGCGCGCGCTTCGAATGGCGCGGTCAGATTTGACCGAGATCAGTTCGGGGTCTCCGGGGCCAAGGCCTGCACAGACAATGCGTCCCATCAGATTTCATTCCGGCTTGCCAGCGCATTGATGGCTGCGACGGTGATAGCGGATCCACCGAGTCGTCCTTCAACACTCAGCGCAGGTGCGGGAGGTGCCGCCATCAGCGCTGCTTTTGATTCGGCTGCTCCGACAAAGCCGACTGGGCAACCGATGATGGCGGCTGGGCGCGGACAGGCCGGATCTTCCAGCATGTTGAGCAGATGAAACAGCGCTGTCGGGGCATTGCCAATGGCAACGATTGCGCCATCCAGATGGGGCCGCCAGAGTTCAACCGCGGCCGCACTCCTCGTGGTTGCCATTGCGCGGGCAAGCGCAGGAACGCCCGCATCATGCAAGGTGCAGATCACTGGGTTATCCGACCCAAGGCGCGTGCGCGTGATGCCTTCGCTGATCATCCGCGCATCGCACAGGATCGGCGCACCTGCCGCGAGTGCAGCCATGGCGGCGAGTGCCATGCCTGGCGTAAAACGAATTGAAGCGGCCAATCCGACCATGCCGGAGGCATGGATCATGCGCACGGCGGCGATTTCTTCTTCCGGCGTAAAACGCGCAAGATCAGCCTCGGCCCGGATGATGGCAAAGGATTGCCGATAGATCGCATTGCCATCTGTCTCATAGCTGTGCAGCATCATAAAGCGCCTGTCAGAAGGTCTGGTTTTGCCAGTAATGCATGGGCTGAAAGACCATGCCGATGCGGCTTTGCCTGCGCGTTGCCATGACAAACAAGATCAAACCCCATGGCGGTAGCCACAAGTGTCAATGGCGTAGCGAGAGGGTGCGCACAACCCTTGACGCAGCCGGAAACGTGCAGATGCGCCCCTTCTGGCACAAAAGGGGCCAGCGCACGTGCCAGCGCGCGGGTTTCGCCTGCGGCCTGGGGACAGCCGGGCGCACCCGTACAGGCTGTGACGGCGCGTAACGGGTCATCCGCGCACGTGATCAGATCGGGCAGATCAGGCATTGTCCTGATGCCCTCAACCAGCAGCATGCGCCAGGGCGTCATTCTGATTGGGCCAAGTGTTGCAAGCGCCAGAAGTGTTGTGGCCTGGATCTGGCCGAAGGCAAAGCCAACGAGAGCGCCCTGCTCGCAAAGGCCAGGTTTTGCAGGCGGTGCGCAGGGCGCAGGGGCTTGTGTCGCGTCGCCCGGACGATGCCCGCTGGCGATATGCTTCGCCATGCGTCCGCGGCCTGTTTGGCTTGACC
>JANNRX010000516.1:0-3854 GCA_031401875.1 Hyphomicrobiales bacterium
GTAAAAATACCCTTCAGATCAGATGGCCTTCCAGCAACCTCAACAAAGCTTCCGGTGCTTCCTCCGGAATATAATGTCCCGAGGCCACCGCCTCGCCGCGCACATCATCCGCCCATTCGCGCCAGCTCCCGAGCACGTCGAAGCATTTTCCGACAGCGCCATCCGAACCCCAAAGCGCCAACATCGGGCAGCGTATTCTCAACCGCCCAAGATCAGCCGCATCCTGCGCCATATCCACCGTCGCCGAGGCGCGGTAATCCTCGCAGGCCGCGTGAATGGTCGCAGGGTTATTGAAGCAGCGCAGATACTCGCCGAAGGCAGTTTCGTTGAAGAGTCCAACCCCTCTCGGCCCCCGGCTCATATGCTGCCGAATGAAAAATTCAGGGTCTGCGCCAATCATGGTTTCTGGCACAGGCGCAGCCTTGATCAGGAAAAACCAGTGCCAGTAGGCGCGAGCAAAAGCATCCGACGTATTCTGATACATATGCAATGTTGGCGCAATATCGAGCGTGGTCAAGGTCTGCACGGCATTCGGAAAATCCAGCGCCAGCCGATGCGCCACACGCCCGCCCCTATCATGGCCGACAAGATGAAAGCGCTCATGACCAAGCGCCCGCATGGCCAGGCGCTGATCCCGCGCCATCGCCGCCTTGCGGTAGGGTGCATGATCCGGCGCGAAGGAAGCAGGTTTTGCACTGTCACCATACCCCGTGAGGTCAGTCGCCATCACTGTGAACCGCTTTGCCAGCTCAGGCGCGATCCTGTGCCAGATCGCATGCGTCTGCGGATAACCGTGCAGCAGCAGCAGTGGCGGGCCGGAACCGCCGGTCACGCCATGAATGGTGACGCCACCCGCATCGACATCAAAGGTGCGAAAGCCAGGGAAAAGGATGCGGTCGGCTGCGTATGAGGTCATCGGTATGGCAGTACTCCTTCTCCCCCTGCGGGAGAAGGTGTCATGCGGAGCATGACGGATGAGGGGTCATGCGACACTTCCCAGCTTGTGCTGTCAACAGACGGGAGAGGTGAACTGAACCCTCCGCGCAACCCCTCATCCGACCGGCATCCGCCGGCCACCTTCTCCCGCAAGGGGAGAAGGAGAACTTGCGCCGTCGAACGGCTCATATCTCGCCTGCCACCGCCTTGCCGGCTTCCGCTGTGGAGAGCTTGCCACCGAGGTCGCGCGTCCGGCCTTTCGCGCTTGCGAGCGTGCGCTCGATGGCGGCCACGATATCGTCGTGCGCCTGCCGTTCGCCCAGATGCTCCAGCATCATCGCGGCGGACCAGATCTGGCCCACCGGATTGGCGATGCCCTTGCCCGCAATATCAGGGGCAGAACCATGCACTGGCTCGAACAGCGACGGGAAATCACCGGTCGGATTGATGTTGGCGGAAGGCGCAATGCCGATGGTACCGGTGCAGGCAGGACCAAGATCCGAGAGGATATCGCCAAACAGGTTGGAGGCTACCACGACATCGAACCAATCGGGATGCAGCACGAAATGCGCGGTCAGAATGTCGATGTGATACTGATCAACCTTGAGGTCAGGATAGCCCTTCTTCATTTCAGCCACGCGCTCATCCCAGTACGGCATGGTGATGGAGATGCCGTTGGACTTGGTGGCCGATGTGAGATGCTTCTTCGGGCGGCTCTGCGCCAGATCGAAAGCAAACTTCAGGATGCGGTCGACACCAACGCGCGACATGATGGTTTGCTGGATGACGATTTCGCGCTCCGTGTCGCTATACATGCGGCCTCCGACGGAAGAATATTCGCCCTCGGTGTTTTCGCGCACCACATAGAAATCGATATCGCCGGGTGCGCGCCCGGCCAGCGGCGAAGGCACACCCGGCATCAGTTTGACGGGGCGCAAGTTGACATACTGGTCGAAATCGCGCCGGAACCGCAACAGCGAACCCCACAGAGAAATATGATCGGGGATCTTGTCCGGCAAACCGACCGCGCCGAAAAAAATGGCATCATGGCCGCCGATCTGCTCTTTCCAGTCCTCCGGCAGCATCTGGCCGTGCTTGGCATAATAGTCGTAGCTGGAGAAATCGAAGGTATCGAGTTCAAGCTGGAAGCCATGCTTCTTTGCCGAGGCTTCCAGGGCCCGCACGCCTTCGGGCATGACTTCCTTGCCGATGCCGTCTCCAGCAATGACGGCGATGCGATAACGGCGGTTGGTGGCGGACATGGGCTTCCTCGTTTCTTGATAGGCGATACTAAGGCAAAGCCTCATTTGAGGATAATATTGAAATAATTCATAATCAAAAAGACTTAATCGAAATTCGATCAAGCGTTAGGCTTCAATTCCGGATTGCTGCGGGAGAAAGCGATCTCATAAAAAGCGAGGAAAGAGCACATGCCGAGAGAAAAAAGGGCAGCGCTTCCGACACAAATATTTCCATGCAAATGTCAGCATGGCCTGGAGGCAAGAACAAAGACAGGTCCTGCAGGATCGAATGATCAAGCATATCAGATATGCTTAATACGCACATCTGATATCAACATTTGTGGGTTGATTCATAATCTGCATGACTAGCAAAGGCAAAGCCACCAATGCAAAAGTCTCAGGCAGCAAGAAACTGACATGCGCGAAACATTGCGTGCGTTCAAACACTAATGATTTGCTCGCAGATAAAAAAGCCGCTAGCCCTGTTTGAAAATAAAAAACACTTTCGCTTCGAGGGGAACGCCTGATGAGTAACAGTACCGACAAGGAACGAGGCTTGATCAAAAGTCCGCAGGATTTTGTCGGCGGCATGGCGCTGCTGGCCCTCACGATTGTTGCCTATATCGGCATGTCCAATCTGAGTGGAATGCGCGGATTTTCATTCGGGGCAGGCACTGTGCCACGGCTTTTTTGCGGCATTCTCGGTGTATTGTCGATCATTCTGGTCTTCCTCAGCTTCACCAAGCATGGACCAAAGCTTGAAAAGTTTCCGTGGCGCGGCCCTCTGTTCGTGATTGCGGCTGTCGCTTTCTTCGGCCTTACAATTCGCACTCTTGGTCTTGGTATCACCGGCGTCATCACCGTGCTTCTGGCGGGCTCCGCAGTTGAAGACTTCGAACTGAAAGAAGGTATCATTTTCGCGCTGGCGATGACCACTTTCTGCGCATTGCTTTTCCCATTCGCTCTCGGACAGCCTATTCCGCTGTACCCGACGTTTTTGCGTTAAGCCGAGGGATATAAATCATGGAAATCTTCGCCAATCTCTTCGGCGGCTTTGCCGTTGTCTTCAAACTGGTCCCGATTGATATCGCACCAGGTGCTGCGAGTTTCATCGTATGGCTCCCGGCCAACGTGCTTCTCTGCCTGATGGGTGCACTGATCGGAACACTGATCGGTGTCCTGCCTGGCGTCGGCCCCATCGCCACCATCGCCATGCTGCTGCCCATCACCTACAAGCTTGATCCGACGGGTGCGCTGATCATGCTGGCTGGCATTTATTACGGCGCGCAATACGGTGGCTCGACCACGGCCATTCTTGTCAACATTCCAGGGGAGGCGACATCTGTCGTGACCACGCTGGACGGGCACCAGATGGCAAAGCAGGGCCGTGCCGGTGCCGCACTCGCCACCGCCGCTATCGGCTCGTTCTTTGCAGGCAGTGTTGCAACTCTTGTCATCGCAGTACTCGGCGTTCCTTTGACAGCGCTCGCCCTGAAATTCGGACCCGCCGATTACTTTGCGCTGATGGTCATGGGCCTCATCTTCGCTGTTGCGCTGGCGCGTGGCTCGGTGCTCAAGGCCCTGGCCATGGTCTGCTTTGGCCTGCTGCTGGGTACCATCGGCTCTGATTTGGAATCCGGAGAGCAGCGGCTGACTTTCGGCCTTCTGGAACTGGCC
>JANNRX010000517.1:0-8846 GCA_031401875.1 Hyphomicrobiales bacterium
CGAGGATGTTCCAAGACTTTACCGCAAGGTCACCCAGCCCGTGATCAGCACCAAGGGCATCCGGCAGGCGCTGATCTATGTCGGGCGTGCCAGCGAGGAAGGCAGGCCGCGTCCGGGTTATCTGGACGATGTTCTGCGCGCGGCGGAAGGCGCTGGTTTGCCGTCGGCGTACATTGCAGGTTTGCGCAAATTTGGCGAGATGCGGCCAGGAATTGCTGCACCAGCAACCGCTGCCAAAGCACAGAAATGGATCTGGACGCCATAACCGATGATCATCCGGAAAAGACAAACGGCTGGCTGATCGCCTGAAACACCGGCAAAGCCTCCATCTGCACCGCATGGGCGCTGAGCGCGGTATAGTCGGTCATGGTAACAAGTCCAGGATGCGCTTCAGAGATGAAACGCAGCATCGCCGCTACGGCAACATCGGCATGGCTGATGCGGTCGCCGAACCAATAAGGGCTGATCCGGCCCGTGTGATCCATCGTGAGTGTATCCATAACAGCGGTGATCTGCGCGCGACACCGATCAACAAACAGATCCGATACGGCATTGTGCAGCCGCAATTCGTAGAACAGGCTGACCGCTTTATCAGCAGCACCCGTCGCCAGAGATATGACCTTGAGAGCTTGCCGCCGCTCGGGTCCGGATGCAGGGAGCATCACGAGGTCAGGCGCAGCAAGGCTATCGAGGTAATCGAGAATGCACGTGCTCTCGATCAACGTCTCGCCGCTTGCAAGCACCAGTGTCGGGACGCGAAGAAGGGGATTAAAATGCTTGATTCTGGCCGAGTCACCAAATGCCGACCATGGCCGATGCTCAAACGCCATTCCGTAGAGGGTCAGCGCAATGCCGACGCGGCGGACGAAGGGTGAATCATATTGGCCGATCAATATCATGGGCAGTTCTCCTACGAGTGAGAAGACACTGCCATGATGCGTGCGGATGGTTCAAGTGATCCCTGATAATACGAACGGCCTTCACGATTGACCGATAAAGGACGCGTGTCCATCCTGCCCCCTTGCGGGGCGGGTGGGTGTTGCGCTGCCCTCACCGGAGAGGATGGCGCGACCCCCTCCCGGCAAGGGGGTGGGATGGGCGCCTGCTCGCCAATAGGTCATTTGCAAGGGCGCTTGGAATAACTCAGGGGGAACGGAGCTGCTTGCCGTCCTTGATGAAGACTTCAAAAGGAGTGGTGCCGTCGCCGCTGCCGTCCTTCATGCGCCACTTGCCTTTCGTGCACAAAATGCCGCCCTGAATGGAGACAGCCTCAAACACGATTTCGCTGAACAATTCCTTCTCGCCTGGCACGCGAACGGAGAAGTCCGTGGTGCAGACCTTCTTGCCATCCTTCTCGCCGACAACAGGTTTGTAGCCGTCGATCATCACGCCGCCGCCGCTGGTGCTTTCGAACGGGTTCACCAGGGGCGCCCAGCTGTCATAGTTGGGCTGCTGTGCACGTGCCGACTGGACCGCAGCAAAGCCGAGAATAAGGGCTGAAAAGCCCAAAGCAATACGAACCATGGGAGAAGCTCCTGTGTTGAAAACGAACTGTTTTTGTTACACAGGCCAATCGTGCCTGGATGCGGGCGAAAGCAGCAGAAGTGGATTTTTTTCAAAAGATCTCTTCAAACGCGCCGCGCAAAGCGGCATCCGCATCAGCCATCGTCACGGGCAAGCCGAGATCGACAAGGCTGGTGACACCGAAATGCTGTTCTGCGACGCCGCAGGGCACGATGCCCGTGAAATGCGCGAGGTCCGGCTCGACATTCAGGGATATCCCATGGAAGGTCACCCAGCGCCGCACACGAATGCCGATGGCCGCAATCTTGTCTTCCGCCATGGAGCCATCAATGCCGCGTGGCTTGTCCGGGCGCTTGACCCAGACACCCACACGATCCTCGCGTCGCTCCCCCGTGACATTGAAGCGGCCGAGCGCCGCGATGATCCAGTCCTCCAGAGCGGCCACGAAGACGCGCAGGTCTTTCTGCCGCTGCTCCAGATCGAGCATCACGTAAGCCACGCGCTGGCCCGGCCCATGATAGGTGAATTGTCCACCCCGTCCGGTCTGGTGCACCGGGAATCGGCTGTCGAGCAGATCCGCCATGCGCGCGCTGGTGCCGGCTGTGTAAAGCGGCGGATGCTCCACCAGCCAGATGCGCTCGCGCGCCTGTCCTACGGCGATCGCCGCCACATGCGCTTCCATGCTGCCAACAGCCTCGGCATAGGCCACTGGCGCTTCCGCTGTGATCCATTCGGCGGATGGCGCACCGGCGCGGGCGGCCATGCTTTTTGTTAAATCGCCACGCATGTTAACTCCGCATTGACCATGTTCACCGATAGTCGGCTGAGGCGGACGATACAATCGGTCCCGTTCACAAAACAAGAATCAGAAAGAGCACATTCCTTGGCAACTCTTGATAAAGTCTCCGTTGATGTTTCGGTCGTTCTTGGCCGCTCCCGCATGCCGATCCATCAATTGCTTCGCATGGGTCGCGGTGCGGTCATCGAACTCGATTCCGGCAATGAGGATGAGGTCGAAATTCTTGCCAACGATATGCCTGTGGCCCGTGGCCTCGTGGTGGTGCAGGGAAATCGTATTGCCGTCGAGATCCGCGAGTTGATCCAGCGCCCGAATGGCGGTTGAGCCCTTCTGATCAGGGTTTTCTCATAAATATCCGGATTCAGGCTTGTCATGAGAGTGTCGCTTTGCTACCTCCCGGCTTCCTCAGTTCGCGGCCATGGCGGAATTGGTAGACGCACTACCTTGAGGTGGTAGCGGGGAGACCCGTGATGGTTCGAGTCCATTTGGCCGCACCAATAAAAGAAACCCCGTCAATGATTTGACGGGGTTTTTTTATTTTGTCGCGCAACCAACCGCAATCGAGCGGCGAAATGGCATGACATTGAAAGATTGTCGTGGGGGTGACGGGGATCAAACCCGCTGCAGGTTCGAAGAGGGCGCGAAAAAATGCCTCGCTCCAATTCAGAAGACGATGCGAATGGTGAGCCGGGCGGGGCTCGAACCCGCGACCACATGATTAAAAGTCACGTGCTCTACCAACTGAGCTACCGGCCCATTCGCTGTCTTAGATACCGTCTTACCAAGCCGGCAGGATATTCAACCCTCTGACTCTGGGCAGGGGATCTGGAACGCACCCGATCAAAAGCATGTTCTTAGCACCGGGCTATTTGCCCAGTGCAAAGCGCTGATAAGCGAGGCCCGCGCTGCGGTCAATACAAAGCTGGTGTTTGCCAGCTTTGTCTTTGTCATGCAAACGGACGTGTCTGAAGCGGTTCCCGCTGATCCCTCAGAGCGGGGGAATGCGCAATACTTGCCCTGGGTAGATCTTGTCGGGATGTGACAGCATCGGGCGGTTGGCTTCGAAGATGACATTGTACTGGCCACCCTTGCCCTTGCCGTAATTTGTCTCGGCAATTTTCCAGAGGGTGTCGCCGCTCTTCACGGCATACATCTTGGAGGCTGGCACGGCGTCATTGACAGCAAGCTTGCTCTCGATCTGCGCCACACCCATCGTATTGCCCATGGCGATGATGATTTTCTCGGCCTCTTCCATGGACATGGCATTGCCTGTGAGAACCACTTTGTCGCCCTCGACCTTCACATCGATGTTTGATGTATCAAGGCCATGATGCGCGGCTTCCTTCTTCAGCTCATCGGCAGTCGCGGCCTGCGCTTCGCTGGCACCAAAAATCTTCTTTCCAACTTTTTTAGCAAAATCAAACAAGCCCATGGGTCTCTCCTCTGTGGCAAGGCATTATCTTGCCTGCAATGCTCTTATCATGTCTTTTGTGAAACGTGCAGCTTAGACATGACAGATAATAATGCGCGGTCCGTGAGCACAAGGGCGCGCTCCCTGGGCTGCAACCACGCCGCCGCCTCGTCGATTGTCTCGGCTTCCGTGAGTTTGGCTTCTGCCAGTGCCCGCTCCGCCAGAAACTGTCCCCGGATGCGCAGCGGCATGCGGGGCAGCATTGCGATATGATTCTGTCGCAATTTTTCATCCCCGTGCAGCGCTTTTACAGCCTCGCAGGCATCGAAGTTTCGACCATCATAAATCGCGATCAGGGCATTGGCGCGTGTTGAAATGGGCGGCGGTGTCGCTTCCTCCGGAGTCAGCAGAATGCCGCGTTGTTTAAGCCACAGACCGATGGAGAGCTGCCCGCTGGCCCATGACACCTGAATCGCCAGCAAAAGCCCTAGAATGGTCGGTGACATCCAGGCGAAGAGCGAGGTGGCGATCAGAAACGCCGAAACCCCCGTGATCAGGCCAAGCGCCACATGCGAGCGATGCCGCCGGATGATGTCGGCCAAAGGAATGGAGCCATCATCACGCCGTTGCGGCTTCCAGCCCGTGTCGCGCCCCGCCAGGATCTGGAACACGGCACCGGACTGGATCAGCATCATCACAGGAGCCAGCAGCGCCGAAAGGATGATCTCGATCAGGAATGACAGGATCAGCCTGATGCTGCCCCCGCAGGCCCTGCGCGTCGCACTCTGCGTGAGCGCGACCACCAGGCCAAAGATTTTCGGTGCCAGCAGAATCAGCATCGTGGCGGCAAAAAGCGCCAGTGAGCGTTCCGCATCGAAGCGTGGCCAGGCGGGGAAAAGCGAGAACTCACTGGTGAAATACTCGGGACGGATGAACTTCGACTGCAACACGATGGTGATGCCGACGATCAGCTGCATCAGCCAGAGCGGCGAGGCGAGATAGGACATGATGCCCGTGGCGAAATGCTGGCGCGTCGCCCAATGCAGCCCTTGCGCGCCAATGACGCGCGAATGCTGCAAGTTGCCCTGGCACCAGCGCCTGTCGCGTGCTGCAAGATCAATCAGCGAGGGCGGGCTTTCCTCATAGGAACCGACAAGGCCAGGGACCATATAGACCGCATAACCCGCACGGCGGATCAGAGCGGCTTCGACGAAATCATGACTGAGGATATGACCACCGAAGGGGGGATTACCTTTCAGCTCCGGCATGCCGCAATGGTCCGCAAAGGCTTTGGTGCGGATGATGGCATTATGACCCCAGTAATTGCCATCGCGGCCCATCCAGAGGCGCAAGCCTTCGGCGATGACCGGGCCATAGATTCGGGCTGCGAACTGCTGCACCCGTGCAAACAGTGTGTTGCGATTGATGATCAGGGGCAGTGTCTGGATGATTCCGGCATCCGGATCAGCCTCCATCGCCGCTGCGAGGCCAACAATGGATTCTCCCGTCATTACGCTGTCGGCATCCAGCACCAGCATATGCGCATAGGCAGCGCCCCAGCGGGTAACAAAATCTGCAATATTGCCAGCCTTGCGCGCTGTGTTCTTGAGCCGGTGGCGATAATAAAGCGCCACATCAGCCGGAAGCTCTTCGCGCAAGGTGAGAAAGGCCCGTTCTTCTGCAATCCAGATATCGGAATCGGTGGTATCGGAGAGCAAAAAGAAGTCAAAATGGCTGATCAGGCCGGTTTTGCGCATATCCTCGATCATTGCGGCCATGGCCCCGAAGACACGGCTTGGTGCCTCGTTATAGATGGGCATGATCACGGCCGTCCTGCTGTCGAGCGTCTCGGGAATGCTCAAACGGTCATCGCGCCGCCGCATCAGCGAAACAAAGCCGACAATGGCGGATGCGAAAGCCAGCGCGATCCATGAAAAGTTCAGCACGAACAGGATGAGCAGGACCCACTCCAGCGGTGTCACCCCACCCACAGCCACGACGGCATACATCTCTGATGCGCCGGCACCTGTCAGCAGCAATCCTCCGCCGAAAATCAGGGTCCGTGCCAGCCATGGGTTCGTATGCCTGTCAGGATCAACCCTGATGTAGCGATCCTTTTTCGACCACGCCTCGAAAGATTGTACCGGCATGGTGAGCGGCGCTTCTTCAGGCAGGAATGGCCTGAGCGTTTTTTCCGCTGTTGTCTGCGTCATTGCGTCCATCGATAAAGCCATGTCTCGGTCAATTGCTTCTCGCCCTCATACAGCGCGAGACGCAATTCGACAGCGGTCTCGTTTCCAGGATCGAGTTCGAAGAGGACACGGGCCGTCTTGCGCATGGCATTGAAGATCACACGCTGGCTGACAATCTGTCCCGAGAAAGCGTTCAGGGCCAGTCGAAATTCAGCCGTATTCTCTGCGGCTAGAGAATCGCCAGAAAATTCCACCAGAAAGCGCCGTCTTCTGGCTGTGCTGCCCCGTCCCACCCGGAAGGTGCTGGTGATCGCCAGCTCATTTCTCTCCGGCGGGTGCCATGCCCAGAACTGGCGGTAGGCGAAGGACGTCTGTGAACCGGCTGCGAGCGCTGCACGGGGCCGCCAATAGACAACGATGTTGTCATTGATTTCGGAATCACTGGGAATTTCCGTCAGTTGTACCGAGCCTTGGCCCCAGTCCCCGATAGGCTCGACCCAGAGTGTGGGTCTGAGATCATAGCGGTTGTCGTCATCCTGATAAGAGCCAAAATCCCGATCCCGTTGAACCAAACCGAAAGCTTTGGGGTTTTCATCCATGAAAGACGAGATTTGCAATTCGCCGGGATTGTTGAGCGGTCGCCAGATCCATTCCCCACGTCCTGTCAGCATTTGCAGGCCATTGGCGTCATGCACGGCAGGCCGCAGATCATCGACACTGCGCCGACGGTTGGCTCCGAACAGGAAGGTTCCCTGCACGCATCCAAATCCGATGTGATCAATGGCCGTTCGCGCAAAAACCGTAGTTTCCGCATCAATGATCGTCACATCGCCACGCCGCAGTGTGAACCGGAAGGCGGCTGTCGCACTTTCAGAATCAGCCACTGCGTGGATCACGATCATGCCGCTGCTGGTCGGGCGCTCGATCCAGAAGGCACGAAACAGCGGAAATTCTTCTCCTCTCGGATCGCCTGTCTTGATTGCGACTGCGCGTGCCATTGCGCCCGGCCGCTGTCCTTTTGCGAGGGAACGAAAGAAAGTACCGCCCTGAAAGGTTGCGGCTTCCCCTGTGGCTTCCCCTTTGGCTTCCCTTGCGGACTCACCTGCGACATGCAGTCTGAATCCTGAAAAACCGATATCGGGTGTATTGGCAGGAGCCGCCAGTTTGCCGAAGGAATAGCGGCCCGCGTCATAAACAATACTTCGTACCGCTCCATCCTCGACAACGCTGATCGAGACTGGCGCCGCAAACACGGAGCCGCGATGCAGTGGCTCAATCATGAAGCTGCGCGGGTCATCACTCCAGATCAATCGTTCAGGCCGGTGCTGGATCCCTGCATAAGTCTCTGCATTCATACCGGAAAAAGGCTCAGGCAAGGTCAAGTTTGGCGGGGTATAGGGCCGCGCGGCAAGCAGTCTTGCAGCTTCCGTGACTTTTGAGGCATCAAATCGGCTGCCATCCTGCAAGAGCGCCTGAAGAAAAGCCAATGCGCCTGAAGGTTGCTGGGCTTGTGCATGAAGCGCAGGAAGATGCGTGGAGAGCGCTGCTGTGAGCGTTCCATGCAGGAAGCGACGCCGGTTCACGCAAGGCATTCCGTTTTCCTGTCCTTTGCGACCGTTAGAATCTGCAGGGGTTGTGCTTTTGGTTCCATACAGCATCTTCGTGTTTTATGAAGCAGGATGGCCTGAACCGCATCTGAATTCTGCTCGAGGTTTTCTCTCGCTGTTTTGGTTTTTGTTTACCTTGGTCGTGCATCACACTGGATCATAGAATCGCCTTAAGGCGGCATGATTCTTACAGAGGCGGGGAAATATGCCAAAGTCAGGCGAAATGGTTCAGGCAGCAAAAACGCTCGCGGTTGTGCTTGCGGCAGGCGAGGGCACGCGCATGCGTTCTTCCTTGCCCAAGGTGCTGCATCCCATTGCAGGCCGCTCCATGGTTGGCCACGTCCTTGCCACCGTTGGTGCCAGTGTGGCCGACGCGGCCTCCATCGTCATTGGTCCGGGGCGGGATGATGTTGCGGCTGAAGCGGCGCGGATCTTTCCAGGTGTCAGCACCCATGTGCAGACCGAGCGCAATGGCACGGCCCATGCAGTGCTGCATGCCAGGGCGGATATCGCCAAGGGGTGCGATGTCCTGATCATCCTGTTTGCCGATACGCCGCTGGTGCGGGCGGAGACCATCAGCCTGTTGCGGGATGCGATTCTTGACGGCGCTGCTGTTGCAGGTCTTGGTTTTCAGGCACTGGATCCCACGGGATACGGCCGTTTCGTGATGGACGGCAGCAATCTTCTGGCGATCCGCGAACACAAGGATGCCTCAGAAGCCGAGCGTGCCATCCATTTCTGCAACGCAGGCCTGATCGCACTCGATGGCAAGAAAGCCCTCGCGATTCTTGAGAAGATCGGCAACGCCAATGCCCAGAACGAGTTCTACCTGACGGATGCCGTGGAAGTGGCCCGCAGCATGGGTTTGAAGACTGTGGCGGTAGAAGCTCCCGAAGCCGAGGTCATGGGCGTCAACGACCGTGTTCAACTCTCGATCGCGGAAAGCCTGATGCAAGGGCGTCTGCGTGAGGCCGCCATGCGCAATGGCGTCACGTTGATTGATCCAGCCAGCACGTTCTTCAGTCACGATACGAAAATTGGCCGCGATGTTGTTGTGGAACCCAATGTTTTCTTTGGAACAGGTGTCACGATTGCCGACAGGGCTGTTATTCATGCGTCCTGCCATATCGAAGGGGCATCCATCGGTGAGGCGGTGCATGTCGGCCCGTTTGCGCGGCTGAGGCCCGGTGCCAATCTCGCGAAAAGCGTCAGAATTGGCAATTTTGTCGAGATCAAGAATGCGGATATCGAGGAAGGTGCAAAAGTGAACCACCTCTCCTATGTTGGGGATGCGCATGTCGGTGCCGGTGCGA
>JANNRX010000518.1:0-6317 GCA_031401875.1 Hyphomicrobiales bacterium
GCTTCCGTCTGCACCACCGGCAATGATCTCGCCATCGGGCGCGGCGGCGAGTGTATTGGCATTGGTTGGCAGCGAAAGCGTCTTACCGGAGATCATCCAGCGCAGGGATGCATTGGCGAGCGAGATGATGATGTCAGTGCCAGATGCGGCAAGGGCAAGCGGTTGCTCTGTCAATGAGGCCCCCATGCGCCGGCCGATGGTTTCACTCTCCAGCGCTGCAAGTGCAACCGTGCGATCTCCGGAGACAATGACAGCCGTGGGTTTGCCTTCAATGGCCCCCGCGTGAAAGCCGATTATCGGCGGGCCGCGCTCACCGATGACGCGCTTCACACTATTGTTCCGGGTGGTCCACAGAATGAGCCGGCCATCATCAGAACCTGTCAGAAATTCGGAGGCATCCCTGAACTGGACGCTGTTGACCGGCCCCTCATGCAGCCGCAGAACCTGTTTTGCGATTTCTCGCTCAAGATCCCAGATGATCACCGTTGTATCGAAACTGCCCGTGACAGCCGTCTTGCCGTCGGGAGAAATCGCGATGGCTTTCACGGGCCCGCCATGGCCGCGCATTTCTGCGGTGGCTTGCAGCGGAAACCAAGCGATCAGGACAAGCAGAAAGGCTGATAAATGTCGCGTCATGCCGCCTTCCTGATCACGAAAGTCAGAATGCCTGCTTCCGTCGCCTGCGATGTCAGTACATCGCCTGTCTCGCGGATGAGGTTGGGAATGTCGATCGCAGCCATCGGGTCCGTGCAGATCACGGTGAGTTCTCCGCCAGGTTCAACGGTTTTGAGTGCCTTGCGGGCCTTGAGCGCGGGAAGGGGGCATTTGAGCCCCTTTAGGTCAAGAATTGTCGGCGTCATTCTGAAGACTTGTCATCCATGATGGTTCAACCACACATAGGGCATATGACGCTGATTCCAACAAATTATCTGGTGAAGCCAGACCTGCATGACCCACGCCTGACGCGCGAAGTCACTGGCGTTGACCAGACGGGGGCGAAAGTCACGACCCGCGTTCCCATGGAGCGGGCGCTGACACTCTATCTCAACGCCCGTGAGATTGTCACGATGATGACGATAGGGGATCATCCCGAAGAGCTTGCCATCGGCTATCTGCTGAACCAGAACATGCTGAAAGCGGATGATGTCATCATCGGTGTTGATTATGATGATGACCTCGAGGTTGTTGTTGTGCGCACGCAGAGGCAGACAAATTTCGAGGAAAAATTGCGCAAGAAGACCCTGACATCGGGCTGCGCCCAGGGCACTGCCTTCGGTGATCTGATGGAGCAGCTTGACAAGGTGCGGCTGCCGCAGGCACCGTTTCGTACGTCATGGCTTTACCGGCTGTCCTCCGCCATCAACCAGACACCATCTCTCTATCTGGAAGCGGGCGCGATTCACGGTTGTGTGCTCTGCCAGGAGGATCGACCGCTGATCTACATGGAAGACGTGGGACGCCATAATGCGGTCGACAAGGTTGCGGGCTGGATGTTCCGGAACGGCGTCTCGGGCGGTGACAAGAGCTTTTACACCACGGGTCGGCTCACCTCCGAGATGGTGATCAAGACAGCGCGAATGGGTATTCCGGTGCTTGTCTCCCGTTCCGGGTTTACGGCTTGGGGCGTTGATCTCGCTAGACAGATCGGCATGACGCTGATTGGCCGGGCCAAAGGCAAGCGCTTCGTGGCACTGGCGGGGGAAGAGCGGATTCTGTTTGACCAGGATTTGACGTATGTTGCTGAGGAATCAGAGAAAAATCGTCGTAAAGGCAGTGAACCCGATGCGTGAAGCTCTTGATTCACTGCCGCAAGACCTCTTTCCCCATCAGGAGTTCTGACCATGATCCTGGGGCTCATTCTCGCAGGCGGACAATCCACACGCATGGGCGGCGGTGACAAGGGTTTTCGCGAAGTCGGCGGAGTGCCTATCCTCACCCGCGTTCTCACCCGCGTTGGCCCGCAAGTGGACCGCCTCGCGATCAACGCCAATGGTGATCCAGAGCGTTTCGCGGAGTGTGAATTGCCGGTCATTGCCGATGATCTGGCGGATTTTCCGGGGCCATTGGCCGGCATTCTGGCGGGCATGGATTACGCGGCTGAAATGACAAATGCGAGCCATATCCTCAGTGTGGCGGCGGATTGTCCGTTCTTGCCTGTCGATCTTGCCCAGCGCCTGAAGGCCGTGACGCAGCTTCGCCAGGCCCGTGTCGCTGTCGCGCATTCCGGTGGCTATGCGCAGCCTACGATTGCCCTGTGGGACATCAGCTTGCGCCATGATCTGCGCGAGGCCTTGACGGCGGAGGGCTTGCGCAAGATCGACATCTTCACCGCCCGCTATCCTGCGGCTTCGGCGGAATGGCTGACGGAGCCATTCGATCCATTTTTCAACGCCAACACGCCGGAGGATTTGGCTCTGGCGGAAACGATTGCGGTACGCTATCCGAATGCCTGAGGGCCGAGGATGATTTGCCCCGTCATGTCAGAACCTGCGAACGACAAAGAAGAGGAAATCGTACCATGTCCGACCGCCGCCGCTTCCTGCTGGGCCTTGCTGGTGCAGCCACGACATTTGCCATGCCCTCAGTACTGCGGGCGCAAACCGCGGCTCCCGTGAAGTTTCCGCAGCCCGCGTTGCCCTATGCATACACCGCACTGTCGCCCACGATTGGCGCGCAGACCGTGGAGTTGCATTTCGTCCGCCACCACGGCGCGCAATATGCCAACGTCAACCGGCTGATCGCCGGACGTAATTATGCCGATATGAACTCGATCATGCAGGTGGTGCAGCAATCAGCACTTGTGCCTGCCGATGCCGCGATCTTCAACAACGCGGGGCAAGCGCTAAACCATGACATTTACTGGCCGCAGTTCACGCCAGGCGGCGCGAAGGAGCCATCGGGCACCCTGAAGGCCAAGATCGACAGCGATCTGGGCGGCTTCGACAAGATGAAGGCGGATCTTATCACAATCTGCAACGGCGTCTTCGGCTCCGGCTGGGGCTGGATTGCGCAGGCTCCGGACGGCAAGCTGGTGCTGATGGCCACTGCGAACGGCGACAATCCCGTGACCAAGAACCACACGCCTATCCTCGGTATCGACGTCTGGGAGCATGCTTATTACCTCGACTACCAGAATCGCCGGGGTGACCACGTCAAGGCTGTTCTTGACGGTCTGATGAATTGGAGCGTTGTGGGCGCGCGCGTGAAGGCCTGAGGTAGATTGGCCCGCTTCTCAAATCGGAGAAGCGGGTATCACCCGCGCAATTCGGTTGTGAACACCTTCTGTGCCACCTGCCAGCGCCCATCGAGTTTCACGAAAGACAGCGCGTCCGTGAAAAAGCGCGGCGGTAACGCGCATTTGACCTTCACATGCGCCAGCGTATCGCTGATCCAGTCGATTGTCAGAACATGGTCGTGCCGCGATAGGCCCTGCGCTTTGGGCGTAGGGCGATTGCGCACCGCATCCAGCCAGGTATCGCGCGGCGTGATCTTCAGGTCATTTTCGAAGACCTGCGTCAGCGCCGAGGATGGCAGAAAAACCGACGCGATCTTGTCCGCATCGCCTTCATAGAGGCCGTCAAGATAGGTCTGTGTCGCCTGCCTGAGAGCAAGCAATTCCACTTCGACAGGCGTTGCCGTCATCATCAGAGCCCCAGCATCAGTTTGAGATTTTGCACAGCGGCACCGGATGCGCCCTTGCCGAGGTTGTCGAGTCTCGCGACAAGCACTGCCTGCCGCTGCGCCTCGCTGGAATAGACGCGAATTTCCAGAGTGTTGCTGCCATTCAGGTCTTCCGGCGTGATCTTGCCGCCTTCTGCGGCCAACGTCTCGGCGGAAATGACCTTCACATATTCCGACCCTGCATAATGCTTCTGGAAGGCCATCAGCAGGCTTTTTCCGGTTGGTTTTGCGGGCAGCATGTCGAGGTGCAGCGGAATGCTGACCAGCATGCCTTGCGCGAAATTCGCGACGGACGGCACGAAGATCGGGCGCGTGGTGAGGCCACTGTAACGCATTGTCTCGGGGATATGCTTGTGGGCCAAGCCAAGACCATAAAGCTCGAAAGGGGGTGCACTGCCAGCCTCATGAGCCTCGATCAAGCTCCTGCCGCCGCCGGAATATCCGGATACGGCATTGATGCTGAGGGGATGCTCCGCAGGCACCAGGCCCGCGTCAATCAGCGGGCGCAGCAGCGCAATGGCGCCGGTTGAATAACAACCTGGATTGGAGACGCGCTGCGCCTTGCGCACGGCATCGGCAAGACCCGGCGCAAGTTCGGCAAAACCGTAGACCCAGCCCTCCGCCACCCGGTGTGCGGTCGAGGCATCCAGAATGCGCGGCGCATCCGCACCCAGTTCCGCCGCCATGGAAACTGCTTCGCGGGCATGGTCGTCATGCAAACAGAGGATGATAAGATCAGCCTGCCGCATCATCGCTTTGCGTGCAGCAGCATCCTTTCGCAGAGCCGGATCAATACTGAGGAGCTGGATTGACGTCATGCCAGCAAGCCGCTCGCGGATCTGCAGGCCGGTGGTTCCAGCCTCGCCGTCAATGTAGATCGCAGGCTTGTCGCCTTTGAGTTTGAACATCCGGGGGGAGGGCATCTCATTCATGGTCTTTGTCCTGTCGGCGGGAGGGAGCAGCGCGGGACAATAAAAAACCGCGCTTTTGCGGCGCGGTGATGACGGTGTTCAGGAGCGAACAAACAGATATCACACGCCAGAGGGCTGGGCGATACAACGTCGGATGCGGGAAGCGATTTTCATCATGATGGGTCCATGCCTCAAGCCGGGCGAAGTGTCAAGATTTCAACACGGCTTCGCGCATGTCTTGATTCACTGCAACAGCATCTTGAATCGGGTTCACAACAGCATCTCCCCACTCCAGACGTTTGAAATCCTTGAATAAAGTTTTCTGGCGGCTGGGCACAGTTAAAGTAAAAAGCCCATGCGCTCCACAGACGGAGATCTGCGCTTGCACCTTGCTGACAACGGGCCTGCCGACAATCCGGGATGCGGGCCGCCCGGCCGGGGCTTCGCGCATCACGGCGAGATAGGCATAGGGTTCATCCTCGAATGGCAGGGTTCCGCCTTTCAGCATCCTGTGATCGCGGCTGCGCTGGACCCGTTCAAAGAAACGGCACCAGTGCCCTTCGCTCATCGGGCAAGCCGATTCATGGGTGCAGGGTGCCGCAACATGCGCTCCGGCTGCAATCAGGGCGTATCGTGCTTCTCTGAGGCGCAGGAATCCATCCGGTGTTCCCGGCTCAACCAGCACGAGCGCCTTCGCGGTCGCTTCCCAGAGGCGGGGCACAAGAGACTGCCGAAGGTCTTCGTCGAGTTCCGCCAGTACATAACCGGCAATCACCAGATCGGCCTTTGGCAATGGTTGGAGATCACTCAGTTCGTGTGCGGCAACGTCAATGCTGGCGTCAGCAGGAGCACCTGCAGCAAGCTTCGGTGCAAGCTTTTGTGCAAGATCAAGAAAGGGACCGTTTCTGTCCAGCAGGCAAAAAGCCCGGAGATCAGGAAAGACAGCGCTGGCGGCAAAGCTTGCTGTTCCCGGTCCGCAACCGATATCAAGAAGGCTTGCCGGTGCCAGCATGGGGGCTGCCTCAGAAAGCCGCAGAAGGGCCCGCCTTGTCGCAGCATAAGTCGCAGGCATGCGGGCCAGGGCATAGGCGAGGGCATCATCCCCATTGAGGAGGCTATGACGGGAGTTCTGTCGCTTCTGATAGCCAGCCGTAATTGCGGACGAGCGCTGCGCCAGGGCCGAACGGCCTTTGCCTGAGCTTAATGCAGAGAGCGCTTGTTGAAGAGCTGGAGGGAATCCCGGCATGGTCCAGTTTGTCAACACACCTTGGGCCGAATGATGCAGCGCTTACTGCGGTGTCGGAGCAAACAGGTTACTGGCCCTGAAGATCTGTCTGAGGACAGAAAGCTCTTCACCTCCCGACGGTGTAGTCCGGCTGATGAAATCAAAGATCACACCATCCTGAAGACCAAAATTGGCCACCCGGGCGACTTTGTTTTTCTGATCCAGAAAAACAGCCACGACACGTTGATCGTCCAATCTTTCGGGCAAGAACTGAAACCGGCGAGAAAGCCTCTGCGAGACATAATAATAGGTTTTGCTGCCAACAGTTGAAACTGTGGACGGCGTTCCCAGCACAAGCAGCACCTGTTCTGCCGAGGCACCGGGCTTGATCTGCTCAAGTGCACGGTCATCTGCGACCCAACCGCGGTTGATGACTTCACCTTCGCATGCCGCAAGACCCAGACAAAGGGCTGTCACAGCGATGAGAGAATTGCGTTTTG
>JANNRX010000519.1:0-3217 GCA_031401875.1 Hyphomicrobiales bacterium
TCATGAAGGCAGCACCCGCCAGAATCAGCATGATCATGCAGGTGACCTTCACCGTACCCCTGACGCTCTGCCAGAAGGCTTTGCGGTTGAGAAATCCCTGCCACGGAATGCGCGGCCTGGGGAGTTGTGGCCTCCTTTTCCATCGCGTGGTGGCAAGGCTTCCTCAACCGCAAAGCCTTCTGGCAGAGCGTGATAGGCACGGTGAAGGTGACGTGCATGATCATGCTGATTCTGGCGGGTGCTGCCTTCATGAAACAATCCATGGGCTACACCGGCATACCAGCGGCGTTGGCGGCCTGGGTGGATGCGCTCAAGCTCAATCCTTACGCGCTCATCGGCGTGCTGACCGTGATGTATATCATCCTTGGTACAGCGCTTGATGGCATTTCGATGATCGTGCTGACCACAGCCGTCGTGCTACCGATGATCGAACGGGCTGGATTTGACCTCGTGTGGTTCGGCATCTTCATGGTTCTTGTCGTTGAAATGGCAGAGATTTCTCCCCCGGTCGGGTTCAATCTCTTTGTCTTGCAAACCATGTCGGGACGCGATTCGAACTTCGTGGCGATGGCCTCGTTACCGTTCTTCTTTCTGCTGGTGGCAGCCGTCGCCATCGTCACTGTTTTCCCCGGTTTGGTGTTGTGGTTGCCCAAACTGGTTTTTCCGGGTTGAATAGCCGCAATAGTATCAAACGCTCAAGGAGGAGCATCCATGAAACATCAGAACACGATCAAACGCAGAGACTTCATCGCCACCGCCGCCTTCGCCGCTGGAACAATGCTTCTGGTTGCTCCCGCCATGGCGCAGACCAAATGGAACCTGCCGGCGGCTTATTCCAACACCAACTTCCATACCGAGAACCTCGTGGAGTTTGCAAAAGACGTGGAAAAGTTTAGCGGCGGCAAGCTGTCGATCACAGTTCACGGCAATGCATCGCTGTTCAAGGCACCTGAAATCAAGCGTGCTGTCGCCACCGGTCAGGCGCAGGTCGGCGAGGTACTGATCTCGATCCACGAGAACGAGAACCCGCTGTTCGGCATCGACGTGGTGCCGTTCCTCGCGACGTCCTTTGCAGATTCGAAGAAGCTCTGGAACGCTTCCAAGCCCGAGATCAGTAAAGCGCTCGATGCGCAAGGGCTGATGGTACTCTTCGCCGTGCCATGGCCGCCGCAGGGCATTTATGCCAAGAAAGAGCTGAACTCGGTCGCCGACATGAAGGGCCTCAAGTGGCGTGCCTACAACGTTGGCACCACTCGCATTGCCGAAATCGTCGGCGCACAGCCCCTCACCATCCAGGCCGCGGAACTGCCGCAGGCATTGGCCACGGGCGTTGCTGACAGCTTCATGTCGTCGGGTGCCACGGGCTTTGACACCAAGGTCTGGGAAACACTGACCCACTTCTACGACACCCAGGCCTGGCTGCCCAACAACATCACCTTCGTCAACAAGGCGGCCTTCAACGCTCTCGACAAGCCGACGCAGGACGCCGTGCTGAAGGCCGCAGCCGATGCCGAGGAGCGTGGCCGTCGCAACTCCGAGGAGCGCACCAACTTCTTCTTCAAGGAGCTCGCTTCCAAGGGCATGAAGGTGCAGCCGCCTTCCGCCTCCTTCAAGGCCGAGCTTGGCAAGGTTGGCGAAACACTGACCGCTGACTGGGCCAAGAAGGCGGGCGCTTTGGGCGAAGCCGCCGTTGCCGCCTACAAGAAGTAAGAAACCGGCCGCTTCCTTGCCTCATACAGGGCAAGGAAGCGGCATGGCCATTGTGTTCCGTCAGGTTCTTTCAACAAAGACCCTTGCAATAAAGACCCTTGATCAGATCAGTCTCTTCGCGCAAAGAATAGCGCTGACGAGGGAGCGATCCATGCGCACAACACTGGCAGCACTTTCACTCCTGCTGGCTTCGGTCAGCCTGGCAGTTGCCAATGCGCCGCGTGCTCCAGCTGAAACCCGGACAAACCCCTTCGATGGCCAGGTGATCGCCTGCAATGATCCTGGCGTTCTTGGCCGCATCCAGAGCCGTTTCAACAGCCGCGAGAGCAGAGACTGGAATTCGCCCCTGCAAGTCACGCAGATCGATCAGGCGAGCGAGATCGCATTTCGACCCAACGGGCAAGATTTCATCCCCCGCCGTTTTTGCAAGGCGCGCGCACTATTGTCAGACGGAAAATTCCGGGCGCTGCGCTATAACGTGAGTGAAGACGGTGGCATCAGTGGTTGGCAAGGTAGCCTGTTTCTCGGGCTTGTCAGGTTTCCAACTCCGTCGTCCTACCATCTTGAATGGTGTATCACCGGGCTGGACCGGCACCGGACCTATGCGCCAGAGTGCCGGACTGCCGGGCCCTGATGTCCATTGCCTTGACCTCACCATTGCGAAAGATCTGCGCCACGTTGGCAGCCCTCATCATGCTGGCAGCTCCCGCGCAGGCCCAGCGCGGCGGAGCAGCCGGCGAATTTGACTTCTACGTACTGGCGCTGAGCTGGTCCTCAGGCTTTTGCGAGATTGAAGGCGACCGCAAGCAGCGTGATCAATGCGCGACAGGGGCAAAGCTCGGCTTCGTCGTGCATGGCCTCTGGCCGCAGAACGAACGCGGATTTCCCTCTGATTGTGGACCGCAGGGGCGCAGCCCATCCCGTGCCGCCATGGATATCGCCAAGGGTATCTTCCCCAGCGAGCCGCTTGCCCGCCATGAATGGCGCAAGCACGGGACCTGCTCGGGATCAAGCCCCACGGATTACTTCCGCGATGTCAAGACAGCCCGTGAGAAGATCACCATCCCTCAGGAATTTCAGAAGCCGGAAAAGGCAAGCAGCTGGAATCCTATTGATATCGAGCGCGCCTTCACGGCGGCCAATCCGGGCCTGCGGGCGGATATGATCGCCATATCCTGTCGTCAGAATGTGCTCAATGAAATCCGCATCTGCCTGAGTAAGGATCTGCGGAGCTTCAGAACCTGCGAAGAGGTGGACCGTGGCGGTTGCCGCGGCAGGGAGATAGCGGTTCCCCCCGTTCGATGAACTACCGTCACGCCTATCACGCTGGCAATTTCGCCGATGTTTTCAAGCACAGCCTGCTGGCGCGCATGCTTGTGCATCTCCTGGCGAAGGAAACACCCTTTCGCTACATGGATACCCATGCGGGCGTTGGTCTCTATGATCTGGGCCGCATGGAGTCACAAAAGACCGGCGAGTCCGATCTCGGCATCAGGCGGTTTCTGGC
>JANNRX010000520.1:0-4302 GCA_031401875.1 Hyphomicrobiales bacterium
GGCCACCTGGGTCCAGGTGACGGCTTTCATGCCGCCGAGCATTGAACATACCAGAATGCCGGCAAGGCCGACGAAGCAGGCGAGTTCAAAGTTCATGTCAAGGAAGCGCTGGGCGATCAGGCCCGTGCCAAAGATCTGCGCCACCACATAGGTGAAGGAGCAGGCCAGCAGCACCATCACGCCGCAAAGACGTGCCGTGTTGCCGCCGTAACGGGCCGAGAGAAAGTCCGGAACCGTGTAAGCGCCGAATTTGCGCAGGAAGGGCGCAATCAGCACTGCCACCAGCACATAACCGCCGGTCCAGCCCAACACGAAGGCGAGGCCATCGTATCCAAGCAGGAAGAGCGAACCAGCCATGCCGATGAAGGAAGCCGCCGACATCCAGTCAGCGCCGGTTGCCATGCCGTTGTAGAAGGCCGGCACTTTGCGCCCGGCAACGTAATATTCACCGACCTCCGCCGTCCGCGTCACGACGCCGATGAAGGCATAGACGAGGATGGTGAAGCCCATGAACATATAGCCCAGGATCTTGTTGGGAACACCGGCGCGCTCAAGGATCGCGACGAGAATGATGAAGGCGACAAATCCGCCCGTGTAGATGCCGTAGATTCGGCCAAGGCCTGTGGTAAAATCGCCACCGCCTGTTTTTGCTTCTGTTGCCATGATTGCGCTCCCTCACTCGTCTTCAGCAAAGCCGCTGTCGCGGTCGATCTTGTCCTGGGCTTTCGCGAACCAGAACAGCATAACCACGAAAACGATCAGTGATCCCTGCGAGGCCATGTAAAAGCCCAGCGGGAACCCGAAAATCTTGATGCTATTCAACGGTGTGACGAACATATGCACAGCGAAGCTGAAGAAAATCCACAGCGCCATCATGATGATCATCAGCTTGCTGGTTTTTGACCAGTGTATCTCAGTATCTGATTGAGACATTTTTGTTTCTCCCCTGGCAGCAGTCTTTTCCGTCGCCGCCTCATTTTTTCAATGGGCTCCCTCCGACAGGCAGACTCAGTCTGCACGCGGCTTTCCCCGGAAATAGATTAACGGGACGCTAACGGACGGCAACCAAGACTTTAGACTAAAGGCTAGCGACTAAAGGTGGAGGCCTAAAGTCTCATAGACCATTGCCTAGCTGTTAAGAGTTCGGTTGCGAAGCCTATGTCCGCAAGTTCAGATGCGCGCATTTTCTTGCGCAGATTCTGCAACCACGATGGGTTTGCCGTTTACGGAAGACTCAAACGCTGAACAAAGTTGAGGGAGAGGGCAATGACCTCCATAGCCAATTCGAGCATCGTAAATGAACGTGCTCGTGCGATGACATCTGAAGAAAAGCGGGTCATTCTCGCTTCGTCGCTTGGTACCGTTTTCGAATGGTACGATTTTTATCTCTACGGATCGCTTGCCGTCATCATCGGTGCGCAGTTCTTTTCCGCCTTTGATGAATCCACGCGCGCCATTTTCGCGCTTCTGGCCTTTGCGGCCGGATTCTTCGTACGCCCCTTCGGCGCACTGTTCTTCGGTCGTCTCGGCGACCTGATCGGCCGCAAGCACACCTTCCTGATCACCATCGTGATCATGGGAACATCGACATTTGTGGTTGGGCTGCTGCCTTCCTATGCACAGATCGGCTGGATTGCTCCTGTCGTCCTGATCATCCTTCGCATGGCCCAGGGACTGGCACTCGGCGGCGAATACGGTGGTGCTGCTGTCTACGTGGCAGAGCACGCACCTCCTGGCCGTCGCGGCTATTACACCTCCTTCATCCAGACAACGGCGACGCTTGGCCTGTTGCTCTCGCTGATGGTCATTCTTGCACTGCGCCTTTACATGGGTGAGGCAGGCTTTGCCCGCGGCGAAGGTTATCCCATCGCTGGCTGGCGTATTCCCTTCCTCCTCTCCGTCTTCCTGCTGGCGATTTCAGTCTGGATTCGTCTTCAGATGAATGAATCACCCGCATTCTTGAAGATGAAGGCAGAAGGCACGCAGTCCAAGGCACCGCTTACTGAGGCCTTCGGTCAGTGGAAAAACGGAAAGATCGTGATTCTGGCCCTGCTCGGCCTTGTCGCTGGTCAGGCCGTCGTCTGGTACACGGGACAGTTCTACGCCCTGTTCTTCCTTCAGGCGATCCTGAAAGTGGATCTGTTTACTGCGAACGTACTCATCGCATGGTCCTTGATCCTTGGAACCGGTGGTTTCATTGTCTTCGGTATTCTTTCCGATAACATCGGCCGCAAGCCTGTTATCCTTGCGGGTTGTCTGATTGCTGCGATCACCTACTTCCCACTGTTCCAGTACCTGACGCAGGTTGCCAATCCTGGCCTGCACAAGGCTCTGACATCGGTTACCGTCAAGGTCACTGCTGATCCGGCTTCTTGCGGCTCGGTCTTCGATCCGGTCGGCATCCGCAGCTTTACGGCTCCTTGCGATGTGGCTCGCGTGGCTCTTGCGCGCGCTGCCATCAAGTATGAGTTCACGCCAACGGCAGGTGCCAAGCCTTCGGTGACCTTCAACGGAACAGAAGCAGCAATTGCTGCGACAGTTCCTGCGAACATTGCCGCGTTCAACACGGCGTCTCAGACTGCGGGTTATCCAAAGGCGGGTGATGCACAGATCATCAAGCTGAACGGCTTCTTCTCGGTCTTTGCAAGCACACAGGCCCTGACGATCGTCGCCATCCTGACACTTCTGGTGATCTACGTGACGATGGTTTACGGACCAATTGCGGCGGCACTTGTCGAGTTCTTCCCGACACGTATCCGCTACACCGCGATGTCCCTGCCCTACCACATCGGTAACGGCTGGTTCGGCGGCTTCCTGCCTCCAACAGCCTTCGCCATGGTGGCCGCTACCGGCGATATCTACTACGGCCTCTGGTATCCCGTGGTTGTGGCGATGGGTACGTTCATCATCGGCCTGCTCTTCGTGCCTGAAACCTACAAGCGCGATATCTTCTCGGAAGATACGGCAACAAAATAAGCAGACACCACGCTTCACGATTGGAAACCCCGCCGAAAGGCGGGGTTTCTTTTTGGATCAGAGCGAAGCTCAGGCAACAACCGTGGTAAAAGCAATCGTCGCTTTAGCGAACTGATCCGCAGCATATCCCTTGGCACCATTCTGGATTTCATCATCCAGAACTACCTTGGCGAGGATGGCAAGATCAGCCTGGCTTTCAGGCCTGGCATGCAGGATGGCCATGAGTCTTGTATACCGCAGACCGCCGAGCGTATTGGCTTCACCGCCAAGGCGCATCCAGCCCGAGATACCGCCGGTCTCAGCCGCAGCCGCGATTTCAGCACGATAGGCTACGATCTTCTGTTCAAATGCCTGCGCCTCTGACCAGAGTTTGCTGATGGCTGTTTGCTGTGTTGACGCCAATGCCATGACAGGAACGACCGTCAGTGCAGCGGCACCCGCAAAGGCAGAGCGGCGGGTTAGTGATGGTGATGTCATTGAAGAGACTCCCGATTGACGCGGAAGAGCCTGCACCGTTTTGCGTGGAGTCCAACATTCAATTGGAACGCCATGCGCAACTCCGGCCAGCCCCTGCCGCGCTACGCCTCCCCGCCGGTGATGTCCTTTTCGGACCTGTGCGGATCGTGCGGATGTGCATTACGGGATTCGGGCTGTCGCAATTCTGAGAGGATTTGAAAGCGATTGTTCATCCAGCAAGGCTGACTCATGGCCAGGACGTTACTGGCAGGCGATGCCATTCTGGTGCAACTGAAGGATCAAGGTATCGACAGATGTCATCGTCACTCTGCCAACCGTGGCGATGTTGGCCCCGCGCTCGGCATAGACAACATTGCGCTCACCTGCGACGGTTGCCTTGCCACCCTTGGCCACATAAACAAGCGAAGCTGTTCCGCGGATATCAGCGACGCCGCCTTCCTCAATGAAAACAGTCTGGCGAACACCGGTGACGGTAATCTGACCGCCTCGCTTGACGCGAAAATCACCGAGCGATCCTGCGCGCGTTCGTTCCTGTTGTATCGTTTCGCAATAGCCAGACAATCGCACTTCCAGACTACCCGCGATCTGGGTTACCTGCGCTTGCGCCGATTGAACCAGCGAAAAAAATCCGATGGCGATCAGCAGGAAATGGGCAAACCTATCCGACATGATACAATCTTACCATACGGACGATAAAGCTTCACTAAGATAACCCCGCCGTTCTGGCTTGCGAAAGACCGAGTTTATTTATCCTCATGTGCGTTCACTGAGGATGGCGCGGGCCACCGCGCCAAAGTCCATCAACACAGGCCGGTCGTCGGGCAGGAGCAGAGCTTCGCCCGCGCGCTG
>JANNRX010000521.1:0-4398 GCA_031401875.1 Hyphomicrobiales bacterium
CAAACTTCTTCAGATTGCCAGGATGAATCGTCATGGAATGCACCTCATGGGGGAATGATACAAATTAGCATGGCTGGCGAAACTGGCAACGCGACAAGTGATGCAGGACATTCGCATCGTTTGCCTTGATCACTCCATGACGGCGGCCTTGAGAATGCAGACCATGGTCGCCTGAGCCGCTTCACTGCCTTTGTTTCGAATCACATGGGGGCGATCACAGCGGTAGCGCAGGGTCTCGCCCGTTTTGGCGGTTTCGATAACGCCTGCAACTTCGACCTCAAGCTCGCCCGAAAGAACAGAAAGGCACTCGATGGAGCCGCGCTGATGCGCGTCGCTTTCGAGGACCCCCCCAGGCTCCGCCTGGAAGTCATACCATTGCAGCCATTCAACGGTCTTGATCCATCCGATGATGGCAATCCGGCACTTGCCATCGTCAGAAGTCAGTGAAGGAGTGTCATTGCGGGTTGATTTTTCGACGAAGGGTTCATCGTCGCTCTGCACGAGGAAGCGGTCAATGGAAACGTCCAGCCCCTGCGAAAGACGCCAGATCGTGGCGAGTGTCGGATTGGTTTCATTCCGTTCGATCTGGCTGATGATGGATTTGGCAACGCCTGAATGTTCGGAAAGCTCGGACAGCGACATATTGTAGGTTTTGCGCAGTCTCTGGATCGTACGCCCGAGCTGGCCCGACAGTGCCAGAGCGCCGGCATCCATCGTCTTGGTGCGCTCCTTGCCTTCAATTCCCAAGACCCGTTCCTCTCTCCGAACAAATTCGTTCATTATTGAGAACGAATTTGCCCGAATATCATGACAATATCAAGATGTCAGAGTGCCCGGTTGGGCCCGCTTGAGTTCTGCTGGCTTCTGTCGAGGCCGAGCTGTCGTTCGCGCCAGATAACGAATATCCCGGCGATGACGACAATCGACGCACCAAGCACGACAATGGGCTTGGGTAACTGGCTGAACAGAACCCAGCCGACTGCAATGGCCCAGATCATGCTAAGATAATCAAACGGAGCGATGAGTGAGGCATCGGCATAGCGAAAGCTCTGCGTCAGGGTGATCTGTCCGATACCGCCCATCACGCCAAGGATCACAAACAGCCCGGCGTCCCATGCATTCGGCCATTTCCAGGCAAATTGCGGTGCTAACCACCCGGCCAGTATTGTGACAAGCCCGATGAGTGTGGTCAGCAGCATGAAATAGGAGACGATGGCACCTGTCGTTTCCAGTTCGGTCAGTTTGCGGGTTTCGATGGTGGCAAAGCCCGCACAGATCGCGCCAAGCAATGCAAAGCCAGCCCCGATTGTGCGCCATTCTCCCGCGATGGAACGGGCATCGAACTGCGGAATCAGCATGATGATCACGCCGATGAATCCCACGCCGACGGCGCTCCAGCGATAGATGCGAACCTTTTCCTTCAGAATAAGCGCGGCCAGCACCACGGTGAACAGGGGGGCTGCGTAGCTAATGGCGGTTGCATCAGCGAGCGGCAGCAGAATCAAGCCCGTAAAACCCGAGAACATGCCAAGCGAACCAAAGAAACCACGCCGTGCATGCACCCGGATATTCGAACCTTTGAAAGCCGAAGCCAGCTCACCACGCCAGCCAAGCCAGAGAAAAACAGGGATCAGTGCAAAAAGCGAACGGCAGAAAACGGTCTGGCCGACGGGATAATACAAGGGATCGCCAGGATGCGCTTCGCCGATCAGTTTTACAGCGGCTGACATGAAGGTGAAAGCCATGGTCGAAACGAGCTTGAGGCCTAGGGCTTTATACATGACAGGGAGCAAGAGCCGATCTGTGCCGAAGAAGTCATGAACTATCGGCCTGGCGGAGAAGTCATGCAACTGAAACAAGCGCCTGCCGTCAGAAAAACGCTCCCTCAATAGTCTTCGAACGCCCGCAGCTTGGCCAAAAACCCGAAGCTTCAGCTGAAAAGCAGTGTCCGGTCTTCGAGGGGCATCGCCTTGAGCGCATCCAGGGCGCGTTCGGCTTCATCCGCGGAGAGGCTCGATTCTTTGCCCGCTCTCTCTGGCACCACATCAACAATCGTCTGTCGATGCACGACCTTAAGGCCTTCCGAGAGGGCAAAACTCTCGGGATTCTGCGTATGTCCCTGATGCAGTTCAGCAAGCGCCGCTTCTCGTGAAAAAAGCATTTCATCGGTCTGGACGGCGCTATTGGGCATAACGGAGGCAGCATTCGTGGTATTTTCAGGCGAAGCATGCCTCTTTTCGACAAGCACGAAATCGACATCGGCCTGACTCATGCTGACGTTCGACATCCCGCTGTCGCGAGACGGTGTCGCCAGTTTCTGCGACGACGATTCATCGGGCAGGTCCGTGAAATTCCAGATCTCCGCCATCTTGGTGAGGCGGGATTCCAGGAAACCAAGCGTTTCGATAACCTTGCGTGTACGTTGTGCCGTCAAATCCTGAAAGGAACAGGAGGTATAGATCTGAGTCGCGTGTTCATCGAGCTGATCGCAAAGAGCCGGATCAATGGCTGCTTCTCGCAGGGTCCAGGCTGCTTCCTGCACCTTCTCGGCCGAGGCAAGAATATCAGAGGTCGCACTTTCAGTTTCAGAAACGATCAGATCAAGTTCGCCGCTTGCCTCCAGAAGAGGTCCCTGGCTGTTATCATCGGGTTGGATCGCCGCGATCTCGTTCTTCGTCCTCGCGATGGCGCGGGTCATTTCGATAATATCGACGCGGAACTGGTCAATTTCCGAAGGTTCCTGACGAACAGAGATGGATTTCTCGATGCGCGACAAAGCGGTCAGGAGAACCTGCGTATCGGCATTGCGGTTTCGGCGTGCATATTCCTGAAGGAACATCCGGCCCCGCTCGGTTTCCATAACGGCGAGTTCGATGGCCTCAAAATCGGCCCCTGTCTCAGGGTAATGCGTCACTTGTCCTGACATTTGCTCGTTCCGTCCCGACACGCCAATCAATAAGGCAACTGCCCAGAGTGAGCCATGATTGTCCTAATGAAACATTACGGCTTTTGCGGAAGATGGTTGTCTTTGGCTGCCAGAAGGGCATATCTCAGCAAAGGCATGCGAGAGGATATGAATTTTGACGATCTTGCGTGAGTCCGTGACCAGCAAACCGCAGCCTCGGATTGACGTCGCCGTCGACCATGGTGGCGCCCTGATCAAAGCAAGCGGCCCATGGACCATGGTGCATGGCAAAGAGATTGAGCGTTTGCTGGCTGAGGCGCGCGAGCAAAAGGAACCTGCGATCACGATCGATCTCTCGGCGATTGAGCATTTTGATACGATGGGTGCCCTGGTCATCTCGCGTTTGCGCAGCGACTGGGAGAAGGACGGCAAAAAAATTACCCTGACAGGGGTGAGCAAGGTGCAGGAGACACTTCTGGCCGAGGTGAATGTGCAGCCTCCAGCCTCCGCACCGCATCGGGCATTCGCCCTGGTCGATCTGCTGGTCGATGTCGGTAAAGGCATGGCGGGTTTTGGCAAGGATTTTGTCGGAGGCGTCAGTTTTCTGGGGGCTCTCGTGGCGGCGATCGGACGGCTGTTTGCCAGCCCTCAAAAATTCCGCTGGCCCGCGGTTGTGAAGCAGATCGAGGCTTTTGGGTTCAGGTCGGTGCCTATTATCGCCCTGATTTCGTTTCTGGTCGGCGGCATCATTGCGCAGCAATCGGTTTTCCAGCTCAGGACCTTCGGGACAACGGCTTT
Organism: Hyphomicrobiales bacterium; assembly: GCA_031401875.1. Classification (GTDB taxonomy): domain Bacteria; phylum Pseudomonadota; class Alphaproteobacteria; order Rhizobiales; family Beijerinckiaceae; genus JADCCX01. Next base: position 3,704 of record JANNRX010000521.1, read on the forward strand.
TGTGGCTGATCTGCTCGGGGTGCTCATCCTGCGGGAACTGGGAGTGCTTCTGACCGCGATCATGATTGCCGGACGCTCCGGTTCCGCCATCACCGCCGAAATTGGCTCCATGAAAATGCGCGAGGAGATTGACGCTTTGCGCACCATGGGACTCGACCCGATGGAAGTCTTGATTCTGCCACGCATTCTTGCCCTGATCATCTGCATGCCGATCCTGACATTCATTGCATCGATGTCCGGATTGTTCGGTGGTGGGCTGGTTGCCTGGATTTATGGCGATGTGAGCCCGGATGTTTTTCTGGCGCGGCTTCAGGCGGGCATCAGTATCAACACATTCATGGTTGGCATGATCAAGGCACCCGTCATGGCTCTGGTAATCGGTCTTATTGCCTCCATCGAGGGGATGGCTGTGAAGGGATCGGCCGAATCGCTTGGGCGGCAAACCACCGCATCGGTCGTGAAAGCTATTTTCATGGTGATCGTTGTCGATGGTCTTTTCGCCATGTTCTTCGCGTCAATACGCTATTGAGGCGGTAATGATTTCCAATAACAAGCAAGAAGTATTGATCGAAGTGCGTGATCTTGCCGTCGGCTTTGGCGGTCGTCTGGTCAATGACGGCCTGTCACTTGATGTCTACAGGGGTGAGATTCTTGGTGTTGTCGGGGCTTCCGGCACCGGCAAATCGGTCCTGATG
>JANNRX010000522.1:0-4826 GCA_031401875.1 Hyphomicrobiales bacterium
GATATCGGCTGGTTCCAGCACAGGCTGATGGGCAAACAGGCTGACGTTATCAAGCGACACTCCATAACCATCGGCGGCACCGATCCCTGTGAATGTCAGCAGATTGGCTTCCTTGCCCGCATGTCCTTCAACCACAAAGGAGAAGTTCTGGTTTGCAGTTCCTGTGGGGGTAACGGTACCGATCTTCTGGCCATCCCAGTAGACTTCCAGGCTGTTGCCGGATTTGGAAGATGCCGCCGTAAAGTTGAGCGTATAGTAACGGCCCACCTCGACATCGCCCACATTCTGGGAAACGCTGATGTTGCCGTTGGAGGCATCAAGGTCGAGCCAGTACTTACCATCGCTGGCCGCGACACCCCGTTCGCCAGATTTTGCAAGCTCCAGCCAGTTGCTGCCTGCTTTGGCAGTTCCTGCAAGCGTCCAGCCCTCTAGCGTTGTGGCTGCTTTACCCCAGGACAGGGTTGTCGCCGCGCCAATCGTCTCGAATGAACCGTTGCGGATGAGGTTCTCGCCCACAGTCGCGGATTTCACCGAGGGTGCCCCTTCGAAGATGAAGGAGGACGCCGCAAGCTTGGCAGCATCGAATTGCGTGAAAACCAGCACATCCTTGCCGTTGTGGAATTCAACAACTGTCGACCCTTCCGACTGATAGATCGATGCTTTCGATTGCAGATCGGCAAAGGATGTCGCAATCGATGCATCAATGCGGATATGGTCCGTTGCCGTGTTGAAACCATTAAAGAACTGACGTCCGGGGTCAGCACCGATCGCAAATGTATCGACACCAGCCGTGCTTTGATGAATGGCGGCAATCTCGAAAAGCTCACCTGAGGCTGTGAAAACGGGTTCAGGCGCGGCAACAAGAGCCACGTTATCCAAGGAGACACCAATGCCGTTTGCGGTGCCTGTGCCGACAAGGCGAATGGCATTCAGGCCGGGATCTTCGAAGCCACGAACCACGAACGAGACCGTCTCCTGCACATTGTTATTGGGAATGACATTTGCAAGTTTGACCCCACCCCAGAAGATATCAACGCCTTCACCCGTTCCGCCGGAAGCCAGCGTGAGGGTTATCGTGTAAGGCTTGCCACTCTCGACACCCTCCACCTTTTGTGAAATCGCGATATTTCCGCTGGACGCGTCCAGATCGAGCCAGCGCGAACCTTCGGTCGTGGTGACGCCACGATGGCCGGACTTGACGATCTCGAACCAGTTACTGCCGTCGCGCTGCACACCCTCGAGCGTCCAGCCCGAGATGGAGCGCGCTCCCACCCAGTCGCCGTAGGATTTCGCCCCGACTGTATCGAACTCCTCGAAGGAGCCGTTTTTGACAAGATTAGACACCGTTATTGACCCCGTTGTTGGAATTGCACCATCGCACTTGCACGGTGGGTCCAAAAACGACCTTTCCGGATTCGATCAAATTTGATGCAATTGCCTCTCGGGGCAATTAAACCGAAGCCTTGCTGAACAGGCGCTTATCCTGAGGCTTGAAAGTACACAGAAGAAATAAGCTTCTGTTAGGCTGTGTTGACGCAAGGTTACGTGATCCTGAACTGGAACTGCCTGAATGATGCAGATTTTTTATCCTTCAAGCTTCACCCGCACGGTTTCGCCCTCAGCTTCCGCATGGCGCTTCAGGGTCTCGCGTGCGGCATCCGCTTCGCGCTGGCGGTTCCACATCGAGGCGTAGATGCCCTTCTTCTTGAGCAGAGCCTGATGTGTTCCCCGCTCGGCGATGACACCTTTGTCCAGCACGATGATCTCGTCTGCATTGATGACGGTGGAGAGACGATGCGCAATGACGATGGTGGTACGGTTGCGCGAGACGCTGTCCAACGCCTCCTGAATTTCCATTTCGGTGTGGCTGTCGAGCGCCGAGGTCGCCTCGTCGAGCACGAGGATCGGTGGCGCTTTCAGGATGGTGCGCGCGATGGCAACGCGCTGCTTCTCGCCGCCTGACAACTTCAGCCCGCGTTCGCCGACCTGCGCATCGTAGCCTTCCGGCAACTGGGTGATGAGCCGGTCGATCTGCGCCAGCCGAGCCGCCTCCTCGATCTCGGGACGGGTCGCGCCATCGCGGCCATAGGCGATGTTGTAGAGGATCGTGTCGTTGAACAGCACCGTATCCTGCGGCACCATGCCAATGGCATCCCGCAGCGAGACCTGCGTTACCTCACGGATATCCTGGCTATCGATGGTGATGCTGCCCGATGAAATATCATAGAAGCGGAACAGCAAGCGCGAGATCGTCGACTTCCCCGCACCCGAGGGGCCGACAATGGCAACGGTCTTGCCGGCGGGAACGTCAAACGAGATGCCCTTCAGGATCGGCCGCTCGGGCATATAATGAAAGGTGACATCCTTGAAACTTACCGCGCCGCTTGTGATCGCCAGCGGCCTGGCACCCGGATCATCCTTTACCTCGGCATTGGTGGCGATGACCTCGAACATCTTCTCGATATCGACCAGCGCCTGTTTGATCTCGCGGTAGACCATGCCCATGAAATTCAGCGGTTGGTAGAGCTGGATCAGCATGGCGTTGACGAGCACAAAATCCCCGATGGTGTTGCGGCCCGCCAGGACGTCTGTCGCGGACATGGCCATGCAGAGTGTCAGCCCGATGGTGAAGATGATGGCCTGCCCTGCGTTGAGAATCGCAAGCGAGGTGTAGGACTTGGTGCTCGCTTTCTCATAGATCTCCATCGAGCGGTCGAAGCGGGCGTTCTCGCGTTTTTCTGCACCGAAGTATTTGACGGTCTCGAAATTCAGAAGGCTGTCCACCGCCTTGGTATTGGCGTCGGTATCACTGTCGTTCATCTGGCGGCGAATGTTGATACGCCAGTTCGTGGCCGAGACCGTAAACCACAGATAGACTGCGATCATCACCGTGATGACGGCAACGTAACGCCAGTCGAACTGGAGCAGGAGAACGCCGCAAACCAGCAGGAATTCAAAAATCGTGGGAAACAGCGTGAGCAGCGCCATGCGCGACAGCTCTTCAATGCCGTGCTTGCCGCGCTCCAGCACCCGTGTCAGGCCGCCAGTCTTGCGCTCCAGATGAAACCGCAGCGACAGGCGATGCATGTGCTCGAACGTCTGGTTCGCCAGCCTGCGCACCGCATGCATCGACACCGCCGCGAAGACGCCATCCCGGAGTTGCTGGAAGACCGCCATGCCGACGCGCGCCAGACCATAGAGGATGGCCGCGGCAACGGGTGCGCCGATCAGCCATGGCAGCCAGCCATTGAGCGCTTGAGGAGGGAGCAGCTGGCCCGCCTGCTGGCCCGCCTGCTGCGCTGCAACCAGCGCATCCGTCGCCCATTTGAATGTGAACGGCACGGTGATGGTGATCAGCTTGGCGATAATGATCAGCCCGAAAGCAATCAGAACCCTGATCTGAAGGTCACGCCGGTCTGACGGCCATAGATAAGGCCAGATCGCGATGATCGTACGGATCATGCCGCTGTCAGCAGAAGGGTTTCCGGCTGGAGGCTTTTGTTCGGGAGGTTTGGTGGTTGCCGCAGCTCTCTGCTCAGCGCCCTGATTGATGGACATTGGAGACTTTCAAAAGTGTCACTGTGAAGCTGATATAGGTGCAATGAGTGATTCTGGCACCGCCTTACCATTGAAAGCCATGTCTTTTTCCTAGGAGTTGACAAATGTCCTTGACGATCTGCGTCTATTGCGGTTCCGGCGACGGGCGAGACCCGCGCTATCGCGATGCAGCTGAATGGCTTGGACAGGCCCTTGCAAAGGCAGGCCATCGTCTTGTCTATGGCGGCGGCGACCGCGGCTTGATGGGAACCGTCGCGCGCGCCGTCAAGGCTGGCGGCGGACATGTCACCGGCATCATTCCGCATTTTCTCGTCAGCAAGGAAAAACTGCTGTGCGCTGCTGACGACGTTATTCTTGTGAATGACATGCATCAGAGAAAGATGCGCATGTTCGAGAAAGCAGATGCTTTCGTGGCTTTGCCCGGCGGCATCGGCACGCTGGAGGAACTCGTCGAACAGATGACATGGGCACAACTGGGACGTCACAACAAACCCATCGTCATGGTCGACATCGGCGAATTTTGGCGGCCGCTAATGGATCTTCTTGCCCACATGCGCATGGAGGGCTTCATCCGCGAAGGCCTTGAGGTGCGCACTCTCACCGCCGAAAAGATGGAGGATGTGATCCCCATGATCGAGACATGGATCAAGCGCCATGGCCGCTCCGAGGGTATGGCGGATTGGTCCCCCAATCTGATGTGAAAGTCATTGCCATCGTTTTGCCTTTGATGCTCTCCAGTGGTTTCTTGTCAAAACCATCAAGAAAGACAAAAATGAGAACACTTTCACGCCTCGCGTTCGTATTGCTCTGCGCCCTCAGCGCCTCACCAGCATTCGCCCAGACACGCCTTCCCGCGCAGATCACTCTTGATAACCAGCGTCCAGCAAGCCTTATCGAGCTTGTGATTTCTGATGCCGAGGGCAAGGCCGTGGCCCGTCTGTCGCGCCCGCTGGCTCCCGGCAAGAAAAGTGCTCTCAAACTCGGCAAGGCCAAGGGCTGCGAAATGAGTATTGTCGCCCGCTTCGAAGATGACAGCGAGGTCGATGAGACGCTGGATCTGTGCAAGGAGAAAGTGCTGCGCTTCAGGGAGTAGCTCTGCTCCTCGGGGAGTATTGCATCACCATTGTGCGTCCTTCGAGGCTCCTTCGCTGCGCTGCGTCGCACCACAGGAAGAGGCGGGTTGAGTTTGGCCGAATGGAGTTTTAATCATCCGGAGGTGCGGGGGGAGCGAGCCTCGAAGGACCCACCAGGGTTATGCAATACAACCC
>JANNRX010000523.1:0-8580 GCA_031401875.1 Hyphomicrobiales bacterium
GTGGCGCTCTCACGCAATGTTTCCCGCAAGCACGCGATGGAGATGCTGCTACTGGGCGAGATGGCAGATGCCGCGACAGCCTTTCGCTTCGGCCTGGTCAACCGCGTTGTGCCCGCGGGAAAAGCGCTTGGTGAAGCCAAGGCAATGGCAAATATCATCGCCTCAAAATCGTCGCTGACGGTCAAAACCGGAAAACAAGCCTTTTATCGCCAGCAAGAAATGTCTTTGGAAGAGGCCTATTCCCATGCGTCCAAGGTGATGACCGAAAATATGCTGGCACATTACGCCGAGGAGGGCATTGGCGCGTTTGTGGCCGGGCGAAAGGCCAATTGGAAGAATAAATAGGAGAGCCAACCTTGCGGAGGATAAGGAGGGCACGTGAGTTTCATAGTGACCACAAGATTGTTTCACAATTGAAAACTGCGAATTGTACTTAAGTCTAATGCATGCCAAGTTCCCGCTCGGGGGCTCACCTGCCGCGCCAATTCCGGGCGGTGGCCAGCACCTCAAGGGGACTGACATGGAAGCACTTCTGCCACTTCTCATTCAACTCGGCTCTGGCGCTTTGGGCGGCAATGTCGCGGCCAAGGTCATGCCACAGAACAGCCTCGGCACATTGGGCAATACAATCGCAGGAATCGCTGGTGGCGGTATTGGCGGCACTATCCTAACAAGCCTTCTTGGCGGTGCCGCTGGCGGTGGCGGCCTTGATATCGGAAGCATCATCAGTTCTGTCGCCGGCGGCGGAGTTGGCGGTGGTGTTCTGATGGCGGTCATCGGCATCGTGCGCGGCATGATGAACAAGTAAGCTTCACAGCTCTTATGTTCAGCTTGCCCGGTCACCTCTGTTGCAAGAGCCTGACCGGGCATAGCCTCGCTTCTCTTGCCTAGAATTAACAGCCTGTCGATTTTGCAAATTACGGGAATTGCGCCTCCCTTTGCTCTGCCGGATAAAGCACTGCCCGTTGTAGCGCAGAGCAAAACTGCCCATCCCATGGGTTATGGTTGATGGCATGCTCCACAGTCTCGATTATCCCTGAAACCTGCGATTCACCATGCGGGTTGTGCCGTTTCGAGTCCGTCATGATGAAGAACCTCTGAATTAACCCTCTTTATCAGCCAGTCTTTCACCAGTCCGGCAAGGAAATCGGCCTTTCCGTAGAAAGAGTACGGCGCATTCACCCTTTGCCAGCCCCGAACCCGTTAAATGGGTGAGATCAGTGAAAGAAGGCGGAAACCGCCCCTGAAGCTGATGCGTCAAAGAGAAAAGGCGGCCAATCGGCCATGATGATCAACAGGGCATACACACAGGCGGCAAGCGCGGTTGAGCGTGTGCTGGTTGTTGCGTCTGACGCAGCAGCCTCCGCCCCCCTGTGCCTGGAGTTGATGCGGCGCGGTGCCAGCGTTTCAGCCATGGCTGAAATTGTTCAGGCTACCGCCACAGCCCGCGAACAGCAATTCGACATCATTCTGGTTGCAGCCCGCGACGACGCCAACGCAACGGCCTTGTTTCTTCAGATGCTCAAGGCGGAAGCGCTGGGCAGCCCGAAAATCCTGCTTCTTGTTGATCCGCAGAATGCGGTCAATTATGGCCAGGCGATCTTCGCTGCCGATGAAATGCTTGCTTCCACGCTCAATCCCGAGCGCATTGCTGATGCAACGGGCATTGGCATCGAGATGGAAGCCCCGAAGGCTGCCAACCTTCCTGCGGTCTTCGCGGAACCCAAGCTCAAGATCCTTGCGCTCCCCGCAGGAATCTCGCGTGATCTTCTGCCCAGGGGAATGGCTGAGATCGAACGCGGCGAGATTCCTGATGCTGTATTCCTTACCGAACCCAACGCCGATGCTGCAATCAGCGCCTGGATGTCGGCCGCAACAGCGGCTGTCGTTCCGATCATTGATGTGACCGGCCTCAACAGCGGACGGTCAGATCTGTCCATCGGCACAATGTCCGGTCTTGGTATCACCGAAGCCATGGAACTGGCCAGACCCATGACCATGCGCATGAAGCAGCTGCCAGAAGCGTATCATCGCAGCCGCGATCCCAAGCAGATGCTGCTGGCGCGCCTGGCTGTGCGTGACCGTGGCACTCAGGCCAGGCGCGATCCCTCGCTGAAGGATATCGTTGCTTACAAAGACGAAACCGCCATCGGCGGCGTGCTGCACAATGCGGAAGCGCTGGCGCGTCTCGGCTTGCTGGAGAAAAAGTTCTTCGACAAGGTGCAGTGCTGCCCGTCCTGCACCTCCGCCCGCCTGCTGGTGCGGGAAGAATGCTCCAAATGCCGCTCACCGGACATCACGGAAGAGGCGATCATCCATCATCTGCGTTGCGGATATCAGGGTCCTGAGCGGGATTTCCGCAAGGGCCGTGAAATGATCTGCCCGAAATGCAGCCTGCATTGTGAACATTTCTCCGTGGATTATGACAAGCCAGGTGCGCTGGTTATCTGCAATTCCTGCAACCATTCCACGGGAGAGGCTGAAGTTGGGTTCAAATGCCTGGATTGCGATGCAGGCTTTGAAGGCGAGCGTGCCTCCACACGCACGTTCCATGATTATGCATTGACGGATGCAGGCCGCCAGTCCGCCTTCAACCCGCCGCTTTCGGGCTTCGGCGAGACCGATGCAGGAGACGGATCCGAGGGCGTCCGCGACAGGCTGCGGCGCTTCGTGAAGGTCAATGCGGCGAGCGGCCATGAATGTGCCGCGCTGATGATCAAGATCGATCCGGACCGCGATGTCCAGAAGGCTGTTGGCGACAAACGGTTCCACCAGTCGCTGGCGCTTTATGCCTCGATCCTGCGCGAAGTCTTTGCCAATGAAGTCGAAATCGTTGAAGCTGCAACAACATTCCTGGTTCTGGTCAATGATGAGAAGGCATCCAACGTCGAGAGCTCATTGCCAGAGATACGCCGCGAGCTTGAACAGAATATGGCCGTTGATCTCAAGGCCCGATATCATGTCTTTGGGCCAGAAGAGATTATGACATTGCTTTGATACTATGAGGGTAGAATGATTAGTTCTGACTTTAGTTTGGCTGCAGAAAAAGTGACGATCTGGGTATTTCTTGGCACCTATATGCTCTGTCTTGGGCTCATGGTTCCCGAAGTTCTGTTTGGGGCGTCAGAGGCAAATATGGCATTATGCGCACTTGCAAATATATGTCTGCTTGTTGTCAGTGTCTGCTGGATGACAGTGATTGCCCTGCTTGTGCTGGCAAGAAAATATCTGGAAAAAAGGCCTGCTGACATTTTTTATGCCTGAGACTTTTTTCCAGAACGATACCTTTGCTGACTGCAGCCGTCAGGAGCATTGTCCGACCTGACAGACGCACTCTCATTACATTTCCCTGAAGCGATCCCGTGTCCGTTGCATGGGGAAATGTGAGACAATCAAAAAATCAACGCCCCGGATCGTGTGATCCGGGGCGTTGATCTTTTATAACACACGTGGAGCGGTGCTATTGAACCTTGAATGCGGTGTATCGGGAAGTCGAAACAACTAGAGCTTGTCGCGAACAAGTGGTTACGAGGTTGTTCGGAGACGACATGCTCCAAGTCTGTGACCCTAGACTGTCCGGTCGACGTTCTGCCCCTGACCTGCCGGTGGCGAGGCCTTGAGCGCTGCAACGGATTGCTCAATCACGGCAACAATGGCCTTGTCGGCATCAGCGGCGATTTTCAATGCGGAAACGGCGGCGGTCTGCTGGCCTTCGCTGGCGTTCAGAGCGCTACGGGTATTGGCGGAAAGTGATACGCTCATTCTTGAGCCTCCGGTTCATTCTGGAGATCACACTTCACCACATGGGTTTAAAGATCCCGTAAGCGGCTTGCTGACAATTTGAACAATACCGGCCGAAATCACTCCCAATGCGCAGAATCCTCGATTGAAGGCTCTAACGCTTCCTTCACCGGTTAGCGGTTAGTTATCAGAACGATCCAAATTCCTTGCAAAGCCAACGCTCATGCTCATCGACTGGTTCAACAACAGTCTCGCCATACTGCTTGGAATGCCGGTGTCGGCAATCATCATGCTGTTTTCATTTTCGCTATTCCTGGAATGGCCCCGTTACATCACGACCTTCATTCCCGCACTTGTGATCATCTTCAGGGAATTTGCGCGCGAACCGGGCCCCATGCCAGATGTTGGCAAAGTTTCAATCCTCATTCCTGGCCATAACGAGGCCGATTCTATTGAAAAATGCGTCTTGTCACTCTCTGAACAATCCTATCAGAATTTCGAGATTGTCTGTGTCTCTGACGGCTCCACAGACGAGACATATGCAATCATGAAGCGCCTTCAGCGCGAGGGTAAAGTCGATAAAATCGCGGAATGTGCCATTCGTGGCGGAAAATCCTCCGCTATCAACCTTGGGATGAGGCTCGCGTCCGGCGATATCGTTCTGGTCATCGACTGTGATTGTTCCTTTGAGCGGACAGCAATCGAGGAAATCGTCAGACCGTTCACAGACCCTCTCATTGGTGCCGTTGGAGGCTCTGTCCTTGTCCGCAATGGTGAAGCCTCGATCACCGCATCTCTGCAAACCATTGAATACATGTGCGGCATCCAGATCGGTCGCACAGGCCTTGACATGTTTGGCCAGCTTTCGATCATTTCTGGTGCCTTCGGTGCCTTCCGTCGTGAGGCTTTCATGCGTGTAGGCATGATGGATCAAGGCCCGGGAGAAGATGGCGATATCACGATGCGGCTCAGACTCGCCGGATATAACATCGGCTTTGCGGTGCGCTCAGTGGCTTATACTGATGTTCCCACCCATATGTATAACCTGATCATGCAACGCAAGCGATGGGAACGCGATGCGCTGTGGACCCGGACGCGCAAGTACGGCTTCACATTCAATCCATTCAGTCCAAATTTCAAAATGCGCGAACTCACGCATCAGCTTGATTTTCTTGTGATGGATATCGTTTGCTGCGTTATAGCGCCATTTTATACAACTTGGCTTCTATTAACATTTGGCCTCAGCTACACGCTTTTCATAACATTACTGGTTTACATGGCATTCCTGAGCGTCGATTTTTTCATGTTTGTCTGTGCCTGCCTGTCAACACGGAAGAACATTTACTGGAAATTCTGGCCATTCATGTTCATATATGGCCCGTGGAAAGGCTATTTCATGCGCTATGCACGCCTGTATACCTTTATCGAGGAATGGATTTATTCCGCCTCGCGCCATGATAATTTCGCACCTCCGAAGGTCAATGACTGGATCCGCTGGAAATAACGTCTGGCTGACCAGAGCATGATTATCGCAAGCCTCTGAATCTTTCGAAATCCTTTACCTTTTCAACTGCTAAGTGAGATCGGGCAGGGCGGGCTTCAACGCAGCACGCATGAGCGCCCATGAGTGATGAGATGATCAAGGCGATCCGCAAACGGGCAAGACCTGACAATCTGAAAAACCAGGTTCGCGCTGGTGGTCAGAGCTTTGCGCGAAAGCTTTACTTTTATTGCGTGGTCGGGGTCTTCGTCATGCTGGGCTGGACCTTCACCGGCCATTGGTTCTTTCTGGATGCAGAGGGCATTGTCACCAAAGAGCGGACCATCATCGCGCCCGATTACGCTGCGCGCGTGCTGACGATCCATGTGAAGCCGGGCGATTCCGTCAAGCCCGGCATGCCGATCGCCACGCTGCAATCACGCGAGATCGTCGATTCCATTGCTGAACTCACATCGCGTCGCGCCACCATTTCCAGCCGAGAGGCACAGATCATCGGTCGCATCGAAACGATCCAGCAGGTCTTGCCGGGGGCACGGGACCGCAAGCGCAAAGCGGATGATGGCAAGGCCAGGATCGCCGATCTTGCCGCGCGTCAGCTGACAACGGCTCCGCGTATCCAGGAAGCGCAGAGGGAATTCTACGAAGCGCAGCGCGAAGAAAGTTCGCTATCGACTGAGTTGCGGGCGTTGACCAGCGAGTTCAAGAACATCGCAGCCTCCGTGGTGGAGCTGGAAGAAGCGATCAGCCAGGTTCTGAAGAACTACAACGGCGGCAAAGTGATTGCGCAGATCGAGGGCACTGTCGGACCAAGGGTTCCGCACCCCGGCCAGATCGTCAAATCCGGTGATCCGCTGGTGGAGCTTTATCGCGGTGAAATGTTCGTGCTGGCCTATCTGCCGATTGGTCGCCTTTACAGCATTCTCCCGGAAGATGGCGTACGCGTTTCAGACGGACAGCATACCTTTCCTGGCCGTGTCGACCGTATCGAGAACGTGACGGATTCCTTGCCACCCGAGTTTCAGGTGAGCTTCCGCTCGGCGGATCGCCAGCAGCTTTTCCGCATTGCCTTTGATGATAAGCCGCCATTCGCCATCCAGGCCAAGATCAAGCTTTCGAGCAACTGGTCGCCACAGGGCCTTATGGCCAAGGCCAAGGGTTCGGTCATCACCGTTGGCGAGACGATCAGCGGTTGGCTGCGCTTCGGTGGCAACCAGACGGCGGCGAAGTAGGGCTCAGTTCAGCGCCAGTTTAGGCTGGCCAATGCTTCCGGCGTATCAACATCCAAAAGCACGGCGGTATCTTCCATGCTGACTTCGATGACGCCATCGCCTGCTGCATCGAGCAGCTTGCGCGCGCCAACATCACCTTCAAGCGCCATAACCGCAGGAAAGAGCGCACGACCGATCAGAATGGGATTGCCGCGCTGGCCACCGATCATCGGAACCACCGCTTTAGCATCGGGCCTCTGTGCAAAAGCTGCGAGCAGCCGGTTGATGATCTGGGGCGTCACATAGGGCATATCGCCAAGCAGAATGAGCGCGCCAGCCGCAGTCTCCTGCACAGCCGCGAGGCCGGCTTTCAACGATGTCGACATGCCCATGGCATAATCGGCATTGTCGACGACCTGCACGTCAAGACCATCCAGCACCTTGGCGACATTAGCGGCATCATGACCGAGGACGGCAACCAAAGGCGCAGCCCGCGATTGTGCCACCGCTTCTGCGGCATGGCGCAGCAATGCCTTGCCGCCAAGCATGGCTGTCATCTTGCCCCCGCCCATGCGGGTTCCCTTGCCTGCGGCGAGGATCACGGCTGCCACCTGCGGATGACTGACACCCTCGGGATCACGCGGTTGCGGGCGCGAGACGATTTCCATCAGCAATCCGCCGACACCCATTCTGCGGATGTCTTCGCTGGTGACCTTCATGTCGGCCGCGAAGCGCTGCAACACCCAGTCGAAACCGTTCTCCTTGGGGCTGCGCGCGCAGCCTGGCGCGCCGATTACCGGCAATCCGTCGATCGTGCCGATCAGCAGGAGGTTGCCAGGGTCCACCGGCATGCCGAGATGGATCACCTTGCCGCCCGCGGCCTCGATGGCGGCGGGAATGACATCACGCCGATCACTGATCGCGGATGCGCCAAAGATGATCACCATGTCAGCGCCCAGCGCCCTGGCGCGCGGCAACACCTCCTCCAGGTCCTCAATGGTGTGATGCACTCGGATATCGCAGAGCCGCTCGGAATGATCGAGCTTATCCAGACGCTCATCCAGCACCCGCAAGGTCTTGTCGACGACGGAAGACTTGAGGCCTGGCAGCAGCGTCGAGAACACCGCCACTTTCTTGGCGGCATAAGGCGCGACGCGGATGCTGGCTTGCGCAGCCGCCGTAGCCTCCGCCAGAAGGCTCTCCTTCACCGCGAAGGGAATGATCTTGATGGTGGCGACCATCTCGCCCGCTTCCACAGCGCGGAAGTTTGGCAGGGTTGCGATGGTTATGGCTTCGTCGATGGCATTGGCCGCATTGATCTTCGCGGCATCAATCAGCAGAACGCCCGCGCTCGCTGCGAAAAGATTGACGCGACCGGTGAACGGCTCCTCCGCCACGACCTCGATATCCATGGCGCTGGCAGCAAGGCGCCTGGCCGCGTCATTCTCCATCACATCTCCCTTTTCCAGCAGGGCAACCGTGACTTCCGCGACGCCTGCCGACTGAAGCGCCTGCGCATGCTCCGCTGTAACAACCACACCTTTCTTGAGGACAAGAGCCTCTTCCTTCACCGCATGGGCGAGGATGCCACCAACAGCCTTGCGAACCGGGACAGGACCAAACTTCATAGTGCCTCCGGCTTGCGCAAGGCAGCAATGATCTCGCCCAGAATGGCAACCGCGATCTCGGCCGGGCTGACCGCGCCGATATCAAGGCCGATGGGGGCGTGAATGCGGGCGATGGAGTCTGGCGCAAAGCCTGCCGCTTGCAGCCGCGCCACGCGCCCCGCATGGGTTTTCCGGCTGCCCAGCGCGCCGATGTAGAAGCATCCGGCCCTGAGCGCATGCTCCAATGCGGGATCGTCAATCTTCGGATCATGTGTGAGCGCTACGAAAGCTGTGTAGCGGTCGATGCCAAGGGCTGGCAGCGCGGCGTCCGGCCAGTCCGCGATCAGGGGCACATCGGGAAAGCGCTCCGGCGTGGCGAAAGCGGTGCGGGGATCGATCACAGTCATATCAAGACCGAGCGTGCGGGCGATGGGTACCATGGCCTGCGAGATATGCACGGCACCGGTCACCACCAGCTTCACCGGCGGCGCATAGACCGTGAGAAAGAGCTTCGCGCTGTCCA
>JANNRX010000524.1:0-3475 GCA_031401875.1 Hyphomicrobiales bacterium
ACGGAACAATCATTCGGGGCAACCGCATCGAGGATATTCGCGCCGATGCCGGTGGCAGTGGCGAATACGGCAATGCCATCGGCCTGTTTCGCGCAGGCGGTCTTGTTGTGGAAGGCAATGTTATCCGGCGGGCGGCCTATACAGCGGTTCGCAACAACAGTGGCAGCAATGTCGTGGTGAGTGGCAACAGCATCGCGGATTGTGGCGAGGTGGCGCTTTATTCGGAATTTGGCTTCGATGGTACAGCAGTCACCGGCAATGTCATCGACGGGGCTCAGGCGGGCATTGTCGTGACCAACTTTGCCGATCAGAAGGGCCGTATCGCGGCGATTTCCGGCAACGTCATCCGCAATATGCGGGCAGGCAAACGTCTGATCGATGGTGAAACCGTTGGTGGGCAGGGGATCATGGCGGAAGGCGACGCCGCCATTACAGGCAACATCATCGATGGCGCGGCGCAGGCTGGTTTGCAACTGGGCTGGGGACCGTCACTCAGAGACGTGACGGCGTCGGGCAATACCATCCGCGATTGTGGCAACGGCATCGAAATCAGCGTTGCGCCCGGTGTCGGAAATGTAGCCGTGATCGGCAATACGATTGCATCTTTCAGGAAACAAGCCATCGTTGGCATGCAGTGGAAGAAGCAGGTGACGGGTGATCTTGCCATCACGGGCACGAAGGACTGGCCAAGCATCAAACTGGCAGAGAATCTTATTCGATAAATCCGCCTACGGCACGAATGTCACCGACGTGAATGCCGTTCCAGTTTGTGAGCCTGGGGTTGGCCAAGGGCTGAAGTGCTGTCATTTCTGTTTCTGAAAGCGTGAGGTAGCGGGTAATGACCGCGGCCATCATGACTTCAGCCGCGCGTGTCGTGCCGTCATCGCATTTCAGGGCCACACCAAAACCCAGTTCTGGCAGGGCTGCGCAATAGACGCCTTCTGCGCCCACTTTCACAAAGGCGCGTTCTTTCAGGATCGTCATGGCAATCGTGTCGAAACGCTCGGTTCCGGCCACAAAAAACGGCGCTCTTGCAACGGCCTGCCGGATGCGCTGAACAGCTTTTGCTCGCTCGGGCCCAAGACCATGGCCCGTGCCAAAGCGTGCAAAAGCCAAGGCCATGGCCCGCAAAGGGATCGCATGGGTGGGAATCGAGCAACCATCCGTGCCGCAAGCTGCATGGTCCAGGGCATGGCCACTCATCTCGGCAATGGCGGCTGTCACCTCGCGCATCACAGGGTGCCCGGCTTCGACATAACCCCGATGATCCACGCCTTCAGTACAAGCAACACAGAGAAAGCCTGCATGCTTGCCTGAACAGTTGTTATGCAGCGCGGTTGGACTTGCTCCCGCCCTGATCAGCGGATGGCCCGCATTGGCGCGCATGGGAAATTGCGTGCCGCATTCAAGCGCCGAGACATCAAGCCCAACCTTGCTCAGCATTCCAGCCGCCGTTGCTACATGCTCCAGCTCCCCGTTATGCGAAGCGCAGGCCAGTGCGATCTCCTGATCGCTCAGAGCGTATGTGTCAGCAGCACCCGATTCAATCAGAGGGATGGCTTGTAAGCCCTTGATCGCGGAGCGAGGGAACACAGGCTTGTCGATATCACCAAGTGCCAGAACGGTGTTTCCATCGGCATCGATAATCGCCACAGAGCCGCGATGCACAGATTCGGCAATGCCGCCGCGCGTGACCTCGACCAGAACCGGATGTGTCATGCTGGTGTCCTTGCGGCTTGCTTGAGGCGTGTTCGTGCAAAGAAACCGAAAATAACCACCAGCACAATGGCAAAGCCATACCACGTGACTGCATATTGCAGGTGATTGTTCGGGATGCGTGCGATCATTTCACGGGCGTCGATACCCACTGGCGGCGTAAGGCCATCACGGCCTGTGCGCTCGGCATCGATGAAAAAATCCGCAACTTCCTTCAGCGAGACTGCGGCGGCCATGACCTTTGGCTCTCGGATAAAATATTCGCCCTTGGCAGGGTTGTCCGTCGGTGTGAAGGTCTGGGCTTTTTCAGGCACGCGGAGCAGTCCGGTGATTGTTTGCGGTCCCTCGGGCGTTTCGACAGCGGGTGCCTTGTAGTCTGCGCCAACCGGAACGAAGCCACGATTGATAAAGATGACAGGCCCGTTTTCGATCTGCAAAGGCGTCATCCAGAAGAAACCAAGGCCACCCAGTGCACGCGCATTCCTGGGTGCAGGTAAAGTGGCGCGCACGGGTATGCTGCGGGCAGGGATGAAGCTTCCCCGGATTGTTACGCGGGTGAGTTCGCGAAGACCTCCGGGCGTATCGATGCGAAAGCCCGTGGGCCAGACGCGCAGAGCCGCAAGATCTGCATTCTCAAGCCGGATTGGTGTCTGCGTGATCGAGCGCTCCAGTGCGGCCAGGATCTGCTCTTTCTCGATCTTGCGCAGCAGCTGCCAGGTTCCCAGAGCGAGCAGGATGGCGAGTGCGGCCAGCGTTGCAAGGGTCAGCCAAAGGATCGGACGCAGGCACTTCACTTCTCGAAACGCCCCTCTTCGGCCCGTGTCTTGTACTGTTGATGCACCATGGCCGCCTTGAGCGGACGCAGCAGGCTGAGGCAGACAACCAGTGTCAGCGGCATGAATATGGCGAAATGCAACCAGAGTGGTGGTGTATAATTGATCTCGGTCCATAAGGCGGCACCCACTACGAGCGCACCTGCACCGAGAATCACGAAGACAGCGGGACCATCACCAGAATCAGCGAAAGCATAATCTAGTCCGCAGGCTTGGCACGATGGCCGGAGCGAGAGAAAGCCATCGAAGAGTTTGCCATTTCCGCAGCGCGGGCATGCGTTTGCGATACTCATGATTTCACACCCAAAAGAGAAGGGCGGCTTTCGCCGCCCCTATGAAAGCTCACGAGAGATTCAGTGGGCCGCAGCCAATCCCCAATGCGATCCCCAGACATAGATCGCGGCAAACAGGAAGAGCCAGACCACGTCCACAAAATGCCAATACCAGGCGGCAAATTCAAAGCCGAGGTGCTGCTGTTGGGTGAAGTGGTTCTGATAAGCGCGATACAGGCAAACCGCGAGGAAAATGGTACCGATCAGGACATGGAAACCATGGAAGCCTGTCGCCATGAAGAAGGTTGCCCCATAGATATGGCCTGAGAATCCAAAGGCCGCATGGCCATACTCATAGGCCTGGACGCAGGTGAAAAGCGCCCCAAGAATGATCGTGATCCAGAGTGCCTGCTTCAGTCCCTTGCGATCCCCGTTGAGCAGCGCATGATGCGCCCACGTTACAGTGGTACCGGAGGTCAGGAGAATCAATGTGTTCAGCAGCGGCAGATGCCACGGGTTGAACACCTCGATGCCTTTGGGGGGCCAGGTGCCGCCCAGCAGCTCGACACGGGAGTATTGAATCGCTTCATTGGAATAGATCGAGGCGTCGAAATAGGCCCAGAACCAGGCGACGAAGAACATCACTTCCGAGGC
>JANNRX010000525.1:0-3353 GCA_031401875.1 Hyphomicrobiales bacterium
AGTTCGGTCGTGGTGCCGCTCTGAACGCATACCGACGCGCCTGAGAGTTGCAGGGCGGAGTCGACGCCGAGCGATTTCCGCACCATGAAGCCTTGGCCGTCATAGTAGTTGATGGCGGCAAAGTTCAGCCCGAGCGACGTGTCGCGCGACGATGTCCAGGTGGTGTTGCGGACGAGAACGTCCACTTCGCCGGACTGGAGCGCCGTGAAGCGGTCCTTTGCTGAAAGAGGGACGAACTTCACCTTGTTCGGATCATTGAAAATCGCCGCCGCAATGGCACGGCAGAATTCAACATCAAGTCCTTTCCAGTTGCCCTGGGCGTCCGGCTGGCCGAAGCCTGCAAGGCCTGTGTTCGAACCGCAGTTCAATGTGCCGCGTGCTTTCACGGCATCGAGGGTGGACGCTCTGGTCTGTGCCATGGCGGCAGTGGCCGATAGGCCGATCGCAAGGCCTGCGAGGGTTGCTAGAGTTTTTTTCATGAATTCTCTCCTGTATATCCGCGTCTGTGAGCGGGAAAACTGTCTCAGCGTCTGGTGAATGATGAAGGCAGGCTGGAGCCTGCCCTCAGGATGTCTATCAGCGAATGGGGGGCGCGTATTGCAGGCCGCCCTTGGTCCAGAGATTGTTCTGGCCGCGAGAAATCTTGAGAAGCGAGCCCGAGCCAACATTCTTTTCGAACGTCTCACCATAGTTACCGACATGCTTGATGATCCGGTAGCCCCAGTCGTTGCTCAGACCAAGTGCCTCGCCGTGCTTGCCTTCTGTCCCCAGCAAGCGCTTGACATCCGGATTGGTGGATTTCAGCATCTCATCGACATTCGCCTTGGTAACACCAAGCTCTTCGGCTGTAATCATGGCGAAATGCGTCCATTTCACCACGTCAAGCCACTGATCGTCAGCATGGCGCACAACTGGTCCGAGTGGCTCCTTGGAGATGATTTCGGGCAGAACCATATGATCGTCCGATTTGGCCATGCGCAAGCGCTCGGAATAAAGCCCTGAAGCATCTGTTGTGAACGCATCGCAGCGTCCGCCTTCATAGGCTTTCACGGTTTCATCGTTGGTGGCGAACGTGACGGCCTTGAGTTGCAGCTTGTTGGCACGGAAATAATCCGCAAGATTCAATTCTGTCGTGGTGCCCTGCTGCACGCAGACCGAAGCGCCGTTCAATTCAAGCGCGGACGCGATCTTCGCCGTCTTGCGAACGATGAAGCCCTGACCATCGTAATAGTTCACACCGGCAAAGTTGAGACCCAGCGCCGTATCGCGTGACGAAGTCCAGGTGGTATTGCGCGACAGAACATCTATTTCGCCTGATTGCAGTGCGGTGAAGCGGTCTTTGGCCGACAGCGACACGAACTTGACCTTGGCCGGATCATTGAAAACAGCCGCAGCAATGGCGCGGCACATATCGACATCAAGACCTGTCCAGTTGCCCTGGGCATCCGGGATACCAAAGCCTGCAAGGCCTGTTCCCGAACCGCAATTCAGAATGCCCCTTGCCTTGACCGCATCCAGCGTGGCGGTCTTTGTCTGGGCCAATGCGGCTGTTGCTGACATTACAGCCACTGCGCCAATAACCAAGCTTTTCAGTGTGATACTCATGCTCTATCTTTCTCCCGGATAAGGGGCTGTCCGTTCATCGGACACGCTCCCTTTATGTCAGTGCTCTGGTGTCTTGCGGTTTGTCTCAAAAGAGACATTCGAAAGCCATCCATCAATGCCATTCAAGTCTTCTATCACATTCCAGAACAGGTGCCCCGGTCAAGGGATTTTATGTTAAATTGTCAGAAGGCTGCAATCAACGGATCGGTGGAGCATATTGCAAACCACCTTTTTGCCATTGCTCGTTGAGGCCGCGGCTGATCTTGAGGCGCGAGCTTGCACCGATATTGCGCTCGAAACTCTCACCATAATTGCCGATGTTCTTGATGATGCGATAAGCCCAGTCATTGCTCAGACCAAGCGCTTCACCATGTTTGCCTTCGGTCCCAAGCAGACGGCGGATATCCGGATTGGTGGATTTCAGCTGTTCGTAGAGATTGGCCTTGGTGACACCAAGCTCTTCCGCTGTGACAAGCGCAAAATGCACCCATTTCACAATATCGAGCCACTGGTCATCGCCATGGCGAACTGCGGGCGCGAGCGGTTCCTTGGAGATGATTTCGGGCAGTATCACATGCTCGTCCACATTCGCCATCTTCAGGCGTTCTGCGTAAAGACCGGAGACATCGGTGGTAAAGCTGTCGCAGCGACCAGCCTCGTAGGCTTTTGCGGAATCCTCCCCTGTTGGAAAGGATACGACATTCAACTTCATGTTATTGCTGCGGAAATAATCCGCCAGATTCAATTCGGTCGTCGAACCCTGGTTGACGCAGACCGTGGCACCGGCCAGCTCAAGCGCGGATTTGGCGCGAAGCGATTTGCGGACCATGAAACCCTGCCCGTCGTAGTAGGTCACCGGCCCGAAGTTGAAACCCAGCGATGTGTCGCGGGAGGATGTCCAGGTGACATTGCGCGACAGAAGATCGATTTCACCGGACTGAAGCGAGGTGAAACGGTTGACGGACGAGGTCGGGATGAATTTGGCTTTCGTCGCATCGTTGAAGATTGCGGATGCGATGGCCCGGCAGAAATCCACGTCAAAGCCGGTCCAGTTGCCTTCCTTGTCGGGAATGCTGAAGCCCGGCAGCCCGGTGTTGGAACCACAGATCACGAACCCGCGTTGCTTGACAGATTCCAGAGTGGGCAGCCTGTTCTGCGCTTGCGCCATACCGGCAAAAACCAGCAATGCGCCTGTCGTTATAAAAAACCGCTTGCCTGCCATCATTATCTCCCCGCGTGCAAATTTTGTCTCTGCATCGTTCACAAATTATCATAGGCACGATCACGAGGTTTGATCCAGCAGCAATCGTATGGCCCTTGACGGATGGGCCGAGCCTGACGCTGATGAACCATCGTAAGCCCTGAATGGAATTGTTTCATGCGCAAGATGACACCCGCCCAACATGCAAAGCTCGACATCAGCACCAGGATGATGCTTGGCGGGCGTAATCCGGATGAACAGTTCGGCTTTGTCAACACGCCGATCTATCGCGGCTCGACCGTGCTCAAAGCGACGGTCAAGGAACTGAACAGTCGCCAGCATGCCCGCTTCGTCTATGGCACCCATGGTTCGCCCACCACGGAAGCGCTTGAAAAAGCCTGGACTGAGCTTGCAGGAGCAGCAGGCACCGTGCTTGTGCCCTCGGGCCTTGCAGCAGTGACGGTGGCTTTTCTCTCTTGTATGTCCTCGGGGGATCACTTTTTGGTGCCCGATTCAGTTTACCGGCCAGCTCGGCAGTTCTGTGATG
>JANNRX010000526.1:0-1847 GCA_031401875.1 Hyphomicrobiales bacterium
TGCGGCCCTATGCGGCGGGCAGGCTTGTCTGCGTCTTTGGTTGCGGTGGTGACCGGGATCCCGGCAAACGCCCGATGATGGGTCGCATCGCTGTTGATCGCGCAGATGTGACCATCATAACCGATGACAATCCGCGCAGCGAGAATCCCGGGGCCATCCGCGCCGCCATCCTTGCAGCAGCGCCGGGTGCCCGTGAGATCGGCGATCGTGCCAAAGCCATCGAGACAGCAGTCGCAATGCTGAAAACAGGCGACGTTCTCGTCATTGCTGGCAAAGGGCATGAGGAAGGACAGATCGTGGGTGATCAAAACTTGCCATTTTCCGACCATGAAGTGGCGCGAAAGGCAATCCTGATCGCAGGCGGAAAGGTGACGGGATGACGATGCTATGGAGCCATGCTGCCCTGATGGCCGGGCTTGACGCAAGCCTTGTCGGAGCCGCACCTTTGGGTGTTTCGGGTATGTCGATCGATACGCGTACTCTGGAGCCGGCGGATCTGTTTTTCGCACTTCAGGGCGAAGCCCGTGACGGGCATGGCTTTGTCGAGGCAGCCCTTGGCAAGGGTGCTGCCGCCGCTGTGGTCACCGCGTCAAATGTTGATGCCTTGAAGGGGTTCGGTCCCCTTTATGTGGTGGATGATGTACTTGCAGCCATGGAGCGGCTGGGCTGCGCCTCCCGTGCCCGTATGAAAGGCCGCGTTGCCGCCATTACCGGCTCCGTCGGCAAGACCAGCACCAAGGAGGCCTTGCGCCATGTGCTGTCGCGGCAGGGTATCACCCATGCCTCGGTTGCCTCCTACAACAACCATTGGGGTGTGCCGCTGACTCTCGCCCGCATGCCGGCTGATGCGCATTTCGGTGTCTTCGAAATCGGCATGAACCACCCGTTCGAAATTCTGCCCTTGACCCATATGGTTCGCCCGGAAGTGGCAATTGTCACAACGGTGGAGCCCGTGCACCTGGAGCATTTCAGCGGTCTTGAAGCGATTGCCGATGCGAAGGGCGAGATCTTTTCTGGCCTCTTGCCCGGTGGTACGGCGATCATCAATCGTGACAATCCACAATTTACGCGCCTGAAAGCCCATGCGCTGGCCTCTGCGGCGGGGCGTATCATTACATTCGGCGAGCATGAGGATGCCGATGTGCGGTTGCTGAAGATCGCCCTGACGGCGGATCGCTCCGTCATTGCAGCCTGTGTTCTGGGCAAGGAGGTCAACCTTCAGGTCGGCGCTCCGGGCAAGCACATGGCCTTGAATGCCCTTTCCGTCATGGCTGCCTCTGAAGCGCTGGGAGCGGATCTTGCCCTGACGGCACTGGCGCTGGCGGATCTTGCTGCGGGCTCGGGGCGTGGACAGCGCAGCACTCTCCATGCGCCGGGAGGTGATTTCACGCTGCTGGACGAGAGTTACAACGCCAATCCGGCTTCCATGCGCGCTTCACTGGCGCTGCTGGCGCAATTGCCCGTGGGACTGCGTGGCCGCCGTATTGCGGTACTGGGCGATATGCTTGAGCTTGGCCCCACCGGGCCTGATATGCACCGCGCGCTCGTCGAATCCATTGATGCCAATGCCATTGATCTGGTCTTTGCTTCGGGCCCTTTGATGAAGAGCCTGTGGCTGGCCCTGTCTTCTGAAAGGCGCGGTGCCTATGCCGAGACATCGGCTGAGCTGCAAGCGGCGGTTCTCGATGCCGTGAGGGCAGATGATGCCGTGATGATCAAAGGTTCGTTGGGCAGCCGCATGGGGCCCATCGTGGCTGCATTGAAATCCCGCTACCGCGTTAACGATTCTGAAACGATTCGGGCCTGATCACGCTTGATGATGATGTTATTCTTTCCCGGTTGAGCAA
>JANNRX010000527.1:0-3126 GCA_031401875.1 Hyphomicrobiales bacterium
CTGAAGGGCAATGCGTCTGAAATGGCCACTCTGACCCCGCTTTGTGGCCCCGGTGTCATCCGCGTCACGACGGGAGCAGTGGATGAGGTGCATGGACCATCCGGCACAAGCAGCATTGCGTCTGGCCATCCGCTGATGTCACGTGTGACCGCGACGGGATGTGTAGCAGGTGCAATCATCGCGGCTTTTGCGTCGGTGACGGAGGATCCCGCCAAAGCGGCGGTTGCCGCCTTGACATGTTTTGGTCTTGCGGGCGAAGAGGCGGCACGGCGCTCAGCGGGTCCTGGCAGTTTTCTGGTTCACCTTCTGGATGTTCTGGCTGGATTTTCCGATCAAGCCGTTCAGATCAAGGCACAGTCCAATGCTTGATATCGCGCTTTACGGCATTATCGATCCCCAGATCGCACGTGGACGCTCACTCGCAAAGCTCGCAGGCGCGGCGGCGCGTTCGGGCATGACGCTGCTGCAATACCGCGCCAAGGACATCGATACCCGCACGATGATTGCCGAGGCCCGCGCCATTGGCGCAGCGCTTTCCGGCACCGGCGTACCGTTGCTGATCAACGACCGCGTAGATATTGCATTGGCGGCGGGCGCGGATGGTGTTCACCTCGGACGCGAGGACATGTTGCCGGAAGATGCAAGGCGTCTTCTCGGTCCTGGAGCGATCATCGGTGCGACCGTGAAATCATCCGATGATCTGGCGGCTCTGGTCGGCACGCCGATTTCCTATGCCTGCATCGGGGGGGTGTTTTCGACTGCGCACAAGAACAATCCGGACAGGCCGGTCGGCCTCGATGGCTTGCGCAAGCTGCGGGATGAAGCGCGTGTCAGGCTTGGTGGTTTGCCCGTCGGCGCCATTGCCGGCATAACGCTCGATACTGTCGACGCCGTGTTTGCGGCGGGCGCGGATGGTGTGGCTGTCATCGGCGCATTGTTTGGCACGGATGATGTGCCTGGAGCCACCCGGACAATGGCTGAAGCCATCGCTCAGGCCAGAAGGAATACCTTGTCATGAGCATCCCTTTGAGCCGCAGGAAACTGCTTGCCGGTGCAATTGTTGCGGCGGTCAGCGCTCCCGCTGTTGTTTCGGGACAGGAGCGCCGACGCTGGCGCTGCGTCACCTCATGGCCCCGAAACCTCATCGGCCCCGGTGTCTCGGCGGCACGCCTTGTGCAGCGCATCAACGTGATGAGCCAGGGCGAATTGACGATCACGCTTTTTGCGGCGGGCGAGCTGGTTCCAGCTTTGCAGGTGCTGGATGCGGTCTCGCATGGCTCTGTGGAAATGGGCCATACTGCGGCTCTCTTCTGGCAAGGCAAGATGCCGGCCGCTCCCTTGTTTACCACGGCACCTTTTGGCCTGACTCCGTCTGCGCATGCAGGCTGGATCGACCAGGAGGGAGATGCATTATGGGAAGAGCTTTATGCCCCCTTCAAGGTGAAAGCCATGCTTGCGGGCAATACGGGGCCATCCACCGGCGGCTGGTTTCGCAAACCGCTCGCGGGCGTTAGCGATCTCAGCGGTCTGCGCATGCGCGTGACCGGCCTTGGCGGCGAGGTTCTCAAACGCATGGGCGTGACACCGGTGGTGATTGCACCGGGCGAAACCTATCAGGCACTCGAACGCGGTCTGATTGATGCGGCTGAGTTTCTGGCCCCCGCCAATGACCAGTCGCTTGGCCTTCACAAGGTTGCGCCGTATCTGGCGGTTCCGGGTTTCAACAAGCCCAATGGTGCCAGCGAGCTGATCATCGGCGCTGATCTCTGGCGCTCTCTGCCCGAGCATCTGAAGCTGATTATCCGGACGGCAAGCCGCGCCGAGCATGATGAGGGACTGGCGGAAGCGGACCATGGCAATGCAGCCGTTCTGCGCCAGATGGTCGCTGAAGGAGCCAAGCCCATGGCGCTGCCCACCGATATTCTGGAACGCGCGGCGCAAGCGTCTGTGGAGGTGCTCAGCGGTATCGCCATGAGAGATGCGCTCTCGTCACGCATCATTGCTTCCTATCGGTCAGCCCTTCAGGCCTCCGGACCCTGGGTGCAGATGCAGGGCCAGCAACGCCTCGCGACAGCGCGCGAAAGGTTGTGATCTGAATCTGTACGCATGGACTGTTATTCCAGGGAACGGCAAAGGATCAATCCGTCGCCGTAGGGCGCGATAGTCAGGAATTGCGGCGGTTTTGCCTCATCGCCTGGAAACTGAAGGATCGTCTCGGCCTTACCGCGGCTGGCGACCCAGAGGCAGCGCTGCCATCCTCCTTCAGGCAAGGCCTCGTTGCAAGCGGCCAGAAACAACGAACCTTTCAGATCCTGACTGTCTGGCGCGAAGACTTGCCCGGCCCGCGCATTGGCGAAGATAATGAGCCCGTCATGCACAACCGCATTGTCATCCCTGAGAAATTGCATGCCGATAATGGCAAGTGGCAAGGCTGAAAGGAACACATCACAGAGGCCGCCGCGCATGCTGCAATGCGGGAATGCTCCTGATATCTGCTTTTCTGCTGCGGGTTGCGGAAAAGGTTTGAGCCTGGGGGTTCGGCCAATGGGTGTTTGCCAGGATGTCATCACATTCTCAATGCAATCTAAGGTTGTATAAATCTATCGCACCTGTGAATTAATAAACCATAAATTGTATTTATTGATAGTTGTTGCCCTGTACGGATACTTGACCGCGTTCAAGGCGGGGGATATGCATGCATTATGAAAAAGACACTTATTGTAGTATTTTTGGCGCTGGCCCAGGGACGTGGATAATCCACGATCATCCCGCTGCTAGCGCTTACCCGAGGGCCCCTGAGGCCCTTTTTTCTTGCCTGCAACACTCCTGTAGAACCAACCGTTACTCCGAGAGAACTCACATGAGCACCACAAAAGCCAAGGACAGAACAAAAGCCAAGGACGCCACCAGCACACCGGCAAAGTCCATCGCTCCCATGACCATGACTGGCGCTGAAATGGTTGTAAGAGCTCTCCAGGATCAGGGCGTCGAGCATATTTTTGGCTATCCCGGCGGCGCGGTCCTGCCAATTTATGATGCTTTGTTCCAGATGGGCGGTGTCGAGCATATTCTCGTGCGTCACGAGCAGGGCGCGGTGCATGCGGCGGAGGGTTATGCGCGCTCCTC
>JANNRX010000528.1:0-6550 GCA_031401875.1 Hyphomicrobiales bacterium
GAGAAGGAAAAAACAAAAAAATCTCTGGGAGGAATAACAAAATGGCACGCGTAGCACTCGTTACAGGCGGCACCCGAGGCATCGGGGCTGCGATTTCGAAAGCCCTGAAGGCGGAAGGATACTCTGTCGCCGCGAGCTATGCCGGCAATGATGATGCCGCCGCCAAGTTTAAGGCAGAAACCGGCATCCCGGTTTTTAAATGGGACGTCAGCGACTACGACGCCTGCGCCGCTGGTGTGGCGAAGGTGGAAGCCGAGGTCGGGCCCATCGACGTGCTGGTCAACAATGCCGGCATTACGAAGGATGGCTTCTTCCACAAGATGACCAAGGATCAGTGGCGCGCCGTCATCGGCACCAACCTTGATTCGCTCTTCAACATGACGCGACCTGTGATCGAGGGCATGCGCGCTCGCTCGTTTGGTCGCATCATCGTGATCTCCTCCATCAATGGCCAGAAAGGCCAGTTCGCCCAGGTGAACTATTCAGCCGCAAAAGCGGGTGACATCGGCTTCGTCAAGGCGCTGGCACAGGAAAGTGCTGCGAAGGGCATCACGGTCAACGCCATCTGCCCCGGCTATATCGCCACAGAAATGGTGATGGCCGTGCCTGAAGAGGTGCTGAAAACCAAGATCATCCCTCTAATTCCGGCGGGTCGCCTGGGCCAGCCCGAAGAAATCGGCCGCGCCGTTGTGTTCCTCGCTTCCGATGACGCAGGCTTTATCACCGGCTCGACGCTATCGGCAAATGGCGGGCAGTATATGGCGTGAAGGAAAGAGGCGAGTAGCGAATGGCGGATGGGGAGTATAGCAATCTACTCTACTGCTCACCATTCGCTACTCGCCATTCCCCCATGAACCCCACCCTCTCCGGCCTCGCAGCCATTGGCCTCTGGTCAGTCCTGGCGCTCTTCACGGCAGGAACAGGACCAGTTCCGCCGTTTCAGCTGGCTGCAATCACATTCGCCATCGCGAGTGTGGTCGGCTTTGGCGTGATGCGTTTCACCAGCACCAGCATCACGGTTTTCCGTCAGCCTCCCCGTGCCTGGGCTATCGGCATCTATGGCCTCTTTGGCTATCATGCGCTCTATTATGCGGCCCTCAAGCTGGCGCCTCCTGCCGAGGCAGGGCTCGTGGCTTACCTCTGGCCGTTATTGATTGTTCTCATGACAGCGCTGCTGCCGGGCGAAAGCCTGAGCAGAAGGCATATCATCGCCGCAGGCCTCGGCTTTCTGGGCGTCATTGTACTCGGCCTCGGCAAGGGTGGCGTTGGCTTCGATTTGACCCACTGGAAAGGCTACGCCGCAGCACTTGGCTGCGCCTTCATCTGGTCCAGCTATTCCGTGCTTTCCCGCACGCAGGCGGATGTACCAACAGAGGCGGTCACCGGTTTTTGTCTCGCGACAACCGTCTTGTCAGCGCTTTGCCATCTCGCCTTTGAAACCTCGGTCTGGCCAGCGGATATGGTGCAATGGCTTTGCGTGATCGGCCTTGGCATCGGCCCTGTCGGTGCCGCCTTTTTCCTCTGGGACAAGGGTATGAAACAGGGTGATATCCGGCTGCTTGGCACGGCGAGCTATGCAGCCCCTGTGATCTCAACCATCCTGCTGGTTATGGCCGGATTTGCAACGCCGCACTGGACGCTTGCGCTGGCCTGCCTGCTCATTGTGGGCGGCGCCGTCATTGCCATGCGCAGGACGTGATTTTTATTTGGGTGGAAGATTACTGATCACACCGCGACGATCACTGATTTCAGCAGGGCTGGAAGGTGCGTAGCGTTCACCCGGCGCATCCTTGATAACCTGCGGTCTGTTGCGCCCCGGCACGTGACTGCGGCCTAGCACTGCCAGCTGATTCTCTCCGCAGCCATCCGAATAATCCAGCATCTGCTGGGCACTCTCCAAGGCGATGAGTGCCTGTTCGGCCCGGATGGCCTCACGCATCGGGGCTTCGATTGTTACATGCTCAAGTGCATAGCGATAAGCCGCCGCCTTCTCGCGCATGTCGCGGCGCACCCAGTCCACGAGCATACGATTCTCGGCAACACGCGCTGCGGCCTGCTCGCGTTGCGCCGGGGTAAGCTGGCGTACCTCGTTCAGGCTCTGGATGCGCACACGATCTGCCGCACAGACTCGCGCGGCTGACTGCGAAAAAGGCACCATCAAAAGCCGGTCCGCCTCGATGTCCGAACCGATCTTCTGATAGCGCGAGGACACGGATCGGTAATCTTCCGCCATCACCAGGAGATGATAATGATTGCGCCCGGAATGAGGGATCGGCGGCAGAACCCGTGTGTAGCTCAGTTCGGCGAGCTTCATCTGCAGGTTGGCTTTTTCATGCGCCGGCATCAGGAACCGCCAGGCCCGGTCCCGCAGTTCGATCTCGTCATCTGTAAAAGGATAGAGCGAGACCGGTTCGCCCCGAAAAAAAGCCGCAACAAGCCCGGCGCTTGGCAAGATTGTAGAGGTTACTACATTATCGGCACGGCGGCCGAAATCACCGGTCTGGTACGTACTGCAGGCCGACAAAAAAACTATTCCGGCGGTCAGAACCCCAGATCTGAGACAGTGCCGCAGTGTCACCTCAAAGCTCCCGTCACGCCCTGCGCCGCGATTTCCGGCGTCTGGGTGTCAATTTTGCGTCCCGGCCCAGATCTTCGGGGGCCGCGTTCTGCGGGTCCGCATCAGGGTGGCGCTCATAGCGCACACCCAGAAAGAGCAGAATCTCCGATGTTTCACCGGAAAGGCGCCTTTTGGCTGCCTTGGCTTCTCCGCTCAGCAATCTGGCGCGGGGAAATAGCAGGACATTGCTCATGGCCCCCGTCTCCTCACGCGAAGCACATGCTTCACACGATAGACTTCAGGGCAATATGGTTAATGCATCGATAACCGCCATGCCAAACTTCAAAAAAAGCCTGCACGTGCAAAATACGTCATTTCAGCACACCCGAGTATCAAAAAACCTATGAAAATACGGGAAAGACCAGACACGTCATTCTTTTAACTTTCCTTCGGTATTTTATTCCTCTGGGGAAGGGCATTGACACTGAATGACTTCGTTGAGAGCAATCAATCGTGTCGCACGGGATGCCGACATACTATCAGACGCTGACTCCATTGCGCTTTACGCACTTTGGACGTCGCTCTGCGATGTCTCTGGCATACCGCGCATGGCACAACTTGCTGATTCCAACCTCAAATGGTGCAAGAATGATATCGCGATCATCATACCATCAGAAAAAGGGGTTTATCATTACGCACATTACGGAAAATACATAGCAAGAGCTGCAGGTTTTTCCATGCAGGGGAAGAGCACCAATGAGTTTATCTCAAACATTGGCAAGTTTTTTGCTCAGACGTATGACGATACTTTTCTGAAAAAAAAACCCGTTTTTGCTTTCAACGAGTCATCGCTTTCTGCCTCTGTCCATTCCTGGAGGCGCTATCTCTTTCCATTTTACCACGACAATGATGAATCAGCCTGCATTGTCACACTCGTAAAACCGCACACATACCGTCACGAGATCTGGCATTCCATCTCCCACCTGTCCGGATTTGGCGTTGGGACGCTTGAGCCAATTTATGACGAGACCGGCACTGTCTCCGATTTTCTCATTGTCGAGGCTGCGGGTCTGTCCGATGTACTCAAAGACAACAGACTTGTGACACTGAGTGATTTGCTGTGCCGCAATCTCGAGGTCATGATGATCGAGTGCCTCCTTGCAGCGCGCTCCTCTGGTACGCTTTTAACAGAAACGCTGGAGCGAAGGGTTGATGATAAAACCTCGATATTTCAGGTCGAAATCACGTCAACGGAAGCTGGTCTGGTGCTCAATGTGCGGGACATCACGGAGATCCGCAACACAGAACGCATGCTGGAGAAACGGACGAATGAGCTCCGCATGACACAACAGATCGGGCGCATCGGCGGTTGGCGCATGTCACTGGACTATACAACAATCTGGTGGTCGCCAGAGATGTACGCGCTGATGAATATATCGCCTGATGTTTTTACGCCCACCACCCGATCCGTCTGGGACCTCTATTCACCAGGTGATGCCAAGCGCACTGCAGAGTCTCAGCACTCTGTCCTGATGACGGGAAAACCCACGAGTATCGATATCTCTGCCAAGCGAGGAGACGGTGAAACAGGGCATTTCACCATCGAAACCTCGCTTGAGCGCGATGATTTCGGTGCTGTCCTCGGATTCATTGGCACAATACAGGACATCACAGCGCGCAAGAACGCAGAAATCAATCTTGAAAAACTGGCTTACTATGATCCCCTGACCGGCCTGCCAAACCGCGCCATGTTCAAGAAGGAACTGGAGCGGAAAGTTCAAACAAGCCTGATATCAAAGCGTCGATTTTATCTCCTGCTGATGGATCTCGATAAATTCAAGGACGTCAACGATACCCTTGGCCATGGCGCTGGCGATACACTCCTGGTTCGTATCGCACGGCTGTTGCAGGAAGTAGCACCAGCCGATTGCCTGGTCGCTCGCCTTGGCGGCGACGAGTTTGCAATCCTGTTCCAGCCGCATGACAAGGGTCCAACAATTGAAGAACTCGCAAGCACGATTGTCGCGCAAGGGACGGATACTTTTCTGCTGGATGAAGGCGAGGTTCATATCGGCATCAGCATCGGCATCTCCGAAGGCTTGAAAGATGGCGATGAATCGACGCAGCTTCTCAAGAACGCCGACCTTGCCCTCTATTCGGCCAAAGACAACGGACGCAGTCGTTATCATTTCTACAAACAAAGCATGAGCGAAATGGCCGAGGATCGCATGTTGCTTTCCCGGGATTTGAAGAAGGCGCTATCAGAGAACATGCTTGAGCTGCATTTCCAGCCCCTGGTTGAAATTTCTTCGCGCAGAGTGACCGGGTTTGAAGCCTTGTTGCGCTGGAATCATCCCGTACGCGGCTATATCCCCCCGTCAGAATTCATTCCGATCGCGGAAAGCTCCAGCCTGATCTGCGACCTGGGCTTCTGGGCCATGACAACGGCATGCAAGACGCTCAAAACCTGGATTGATGCAGGCAACAAGCCCCTCACCATGGCCGTGAATGTTTCAGCCGTGCAGTTCTGGCAATCCTGCTTCGAGACCGAAGTGAAAAGCATCATCCAGGAAACGGGAATCGATCCTTGCCTGCTGACGCTTGAAGTCACGGAGGGCATTTTCCTTGATAAAGACAACCAGCGTGTGCGGGCCTGTTTTGACGAACTGGCTAGGATAGGCGTCAATCTCGCCATTGATGATTTCGGAACCGGCTTTTCAAGCCTTGGATATCTGAGTGAATTGCCCTTCAGGAAACTGAAGATCGACCGCACTTTCATCACGGACGCCGACAAGAGCCCCGCGAAGCAGAAACTGCTTCAGGGCATTGTGGGTCTTGCCCGGGGTCTTGGCATGACGACCGTTGTCGAAGGGGCTGAAACCCTGGGTGAGGTCGTGGTATTGCAAGGCCTGGGCTGCAATATCGTCCAGGGTTACTATTACGCCAAGCCGCAGCCGTTCGAAAACTGGCCGTCCATGATCGCAAGCATCGAAGGCGAAAGCCCCGTAATCAGCGCCGAAATGGCCATGGCTGCGGAGGGCTGAGCCCGGCTTATTCCGCCGCCTCTGCAACTGGAGCTGGCGGTGACCACTTGAGGATCGGCGCACGCGCGGCACGGGTTTCATCGAGGCGCTTGCGTGGCGCGAAATACGGCGCACCCACAAACCGCTCAGTCTCGCCCTTCCTGGCGCTCATCGCCAGATCGCGCAATGTGGCGATGAACAGATCGAGCGAGGCCTTGCTTTCGCTTTCTGTTGGCTCCACCAGCATGGCACCATGCACCACAAGCGGAAAGTACATGGTCATGGGGTGATACCCCTCATCGATCATGGCTTTAGCGAAATCAAGCGTGGTGATGCCGGTGTCCTTTAGCCAGGCATCGTCGAACAGGGCTTCATGCATGCAGGGCTGATCACCGAAGGGCAGCGACATCACATCGCGCAGGCTGGCCTTGATGTAATTGGCATTCAGTACGGCATCTTCCGACGCTTGCCGGATACCATCCGCACCATGGGACAGCATGTAGGCCAGCGCGCGCACGAACATGCCCATCTGGCCTTGAAACGCCGTCATCCGGCCAAAGGGCTGAAGTTTTTTGCCGTCTTTGCCTTTTCCGGCCTTTCTGGCATCCTCAATCAGCACGGCCTTGTTGCCCACCATGCGCACGAAAGGCACCGGCGCGTAGGGCGCCAACCGTTCCGAGAGCACGACAGGGCCGGAGCCGGGACCGCCGCCGCCATGGGGCGTCGAGAAGGTCTTGTGCAGGTTGATGTGCATGGCGTCGATACCCAGATCGCCCGGCCGCACCTTGCCCGCAATGGCGTTGTAATTCGCGCCGTCGCAATAGAAGTAAGCGCCTGCGTCATGCAACGCCTTGGCAATCTCGACGATCTCTTTCTCGAAGATGCCGCAGGTGTTGGGATTGGTCAGCATGATCGCAGCCACATCTGGCCCGAGCAGTTTCTTGACCTCAGCGACACGCACCGTGCCGTC
>JANNRX010000529.1:0-2614 GCA_031401875.1 Hyphomicrobiales bacterium
TACCGCTGAGGGGGACACCTGCACAAGCATTGTGCGTCCTTCGAGGCTCCTTCGCTGCGCTACGTCGCGCCTCAGGATGAGGAAAATCGGGAGTTGCATCAGCGCTTTCGCCGATGCCAAGCCCAGAACCCCTCATCCAGAGGTGCGAGCGTAGCGAGCCTCGAAGGACGCACGACGGCAATGCAACAATTTCAGCGCGAGAGATGAGAACTGATGCCCCAACCGGCAATCAGTATGCCCTTACAACTCATTTCTCCGGTGCGTCCTCGATGGGATCATACTGCTTCACGTCGAGGCCGAGCAGATTCCACGTCTGCTGCATATGCTGGGGCAGCGGTGCAATGACATCCAGAATTTCACCCGATGGCAGCGGCATGACGATGCGCCGTGCATGAAGATGCAGGCGCTTCTGGATACCGCCCGGCAATTCCCAGTTCTCGATATTGAAATACTTCGGATCGCCGATGATCGGATGTCCCATCTCGGCTGTATGGACGCGCAGCTGGTGTGTCCGCCCCGTCACCGGCCGGAGCGACAGCCAGGACAATTTCTGGGCCGATTGATCGACAACGGCATAATAGGTGAGCGAATGGGTGGCGTCTCCGCCCTGCTTCACCACTTTCATTTTCTGGTCGCCATGCTCGTCCTCGCCTTTGGCAAGGAAGCTTGAAATGCGCCCCTGCTTGACGCGTGGCACACCGGAACACAGCGCCCAATAGATCTTCTTGGTGGCCCGCGCCCGAAAGGACGCGCCGAGATCAGCCGCAGCCTTGCGTGACCGTGCCACGACGAGAACGCCCGTCGTATCGCGGTCGAGCCGATGCACAAGACGCGGAATATCACCGCGCTGCGAAGCCAGTGCCGGCAGCATTCCGTCGATATGGCGCGTCAGACCGGAACCGCCTTGTACCGCAAGGCCAAAGGGTTTGTTGAAAACGAAAACATCCCTGTCTTCATAAAGGATCAGCGAGCGCAAAAATTCCGCATCGCCACCCCGTATCTCGCCACCCCGGCTGT
This sequence comes from Hyphomicrobiales bacterium, assembly GCA_031401875.1. GTDB lineage: Bacteria > Pseudomonadota > Alphaproteobacteria > Rhizobiales > Beijerinckiaceae > JADCCX01. The sequence goes on from JANNRX010000529.1 coordinate 1,018, forward strand.
AACCGGCTTCGCCCGGCACCTTGCGCCCGGTCTTCACAGTTGCATGAAGGGCCGGATTCATCTTGTGAGGGCCTTGATTCTCGCTGTCAGAACTCCAGCCCGATGTCTCTGATTCGCTTTCTGTTTTGGGTCCCAGAGGAGGAATGCGAACCTGCTGGCCCGATTCAAGCCGCGCATCCCCTTTGACGCGCTTGCCATCGACTCGCACCTGCCCTCCCCGCAGGATTTTCTGCAGATGACTGAACGCGAGATCGGGATAATTGACCTTGAACCAGCGATCAACGCGCATGCCGGTCTCGTCCCGGGCGACAGTTCTGATAAAGACACCACTCATGACGATAGTGCTTTGCCGATTGCGAGCCCAAGTGCAACGCCTGTCAGTGTACAAATGAACGATCCGGCGAGATAAAGCGACAATCCGGCTGCATCTTGCCGCATCCAGAGCTGCGCGGCATCAAGCGCGAAAGCGGAAAAGGTGGTAAACCCGCCAAGAACGCCGGTCATCAGCAACAATCGGGCGTTCGGCACGCCGACATCCGGCAAGGGCAAAAGGCGAAAGCACAGCCCAATGACAAAGCAGCCGATGATATTGACAAGAAATGTTCCCCAGGGCCAGCCCGAGCTCGCTGTGAACGAACCAAAACTTTGGGCCGCCTGCACGCCCAGAAGATAGCGCAGCACAGAGCCGATGCCACCACCGAAGAAGATCAGAAAAATAGTCATCATTCTGATCTAACGCAAAATCCGCATTGCGTCATCCGACGGGCAAGGACCATCTCTGCATGCAGCGATGCTCAACCCCTCTCCCGTCTCAGTTTTTCCCACCATTCCAGGCGTTTCCTGATATCCCGCTCAAAGCCGCGCTCGGGCGGATCATAGAAATGTTGACGGCCCAGTGTCTCCGGCCAGTAGTTCTGGCCCGAAAAAGCATCTGGCTGATCATGGTCATAGGCGTAGCCCGCGCCGTAGCCCTCATCCTTCATCAGGCCTGTTGGCGCATTCAGGATGGATTTGGGGGGCATCAGCGAGCCCGCGGCCCTGGCCACTTTCGCAGCAGCTTTATAGCCCAGATAGGCCGCGTTGGATTTGGGCGCTGTCGCAAGATAGATCACAGCATTGGCCAGCGCCAGTTCTCCCTCGGGTGAGCCGAGCTGCTCATAGGCATCCGCCGCCGCCCGTGCATGCACCAGGGCTTGCGGATCGGCCAGGCCGATGTCTTCCACCGCCATCCTGACGAGACGCCGCGCCAGAAAGCGCGGATCTTCACCGCCATCGACCATGCGGCAAAAGTAATACAGGGCTGCATCGGGGTCCGAACCACGGATGGTTTTGTGTAAGGCAGAGATGAGATTGTAATGCCCCTCCTGCGCCTTGTCATAAATCGGTGCACGGCGCTGCACCACATCCGTGAGTGTCGCTGTATTCAGAATTTCTCCCGGACGCGCCGAACGCCAGACTTCCTCTGACAACGTCAGCACGGCCCGTCCATCACCATCCGCCATGCCAGCGAGCGCCAAACGCGCATCCCCGTCCAGTGGCAGAACTTTGCCCTCCATCGCTTCAGCACGGCTGATCAGGCTCAGCAAGGCTTGCTCGT
>JANNRX010000530.1:0-15490 GCA_031401875.1 Hyphomicrobiales bacterium
CCGTCGGGTCGAACATCGCGAAGAAGAACATGGTCGCGACGCCGGCCGCGAAGAAGGAGGATGAGCCCACGAACGATCTCGATGTGGATACCTTGCGGCTTCTAGTAGAGGCGCTGGAAGAATACGCGGGCTGCGCTGTCATCATCTCGCATGATCGCTGTTTCCTCGACCGCATCGCCACCCATATTCTGGCGTTTGAAGGCGACAGCCATGTGGAATGGTTCGAGGGCTCGTTCTCGGAGTACCTTGAGGACAAGAAACGGCGTCTGGGAGCGGATTCTGTCGAACCGAAGCGGGTGAAATACCGGAAGTTTACGCGCTAGGGGCAGCGGCAAAGCTTTTTATCACCATGCGTGGATTGCGGAAGGTCATTGTTCCCCCGCACATCGTCAGCCATCATCATTGTGCTGGCTTCATTCCATTTGCTTTTCTCAGGGCAGGGCATTAGCGTTCCATTGATGGTGCTGTGCGGCAACGCATGGTGAAAAGGGAATACGGTGCGCCTTCATGGCTATGCCGCAGCTGCCCCCGCAACTGTAAGTGGTTGTGTCAAATCGCAATGTCACTGGCGCAAGCCGGGAAGACGGTTTGGCACATGAACTGCGAGCCAGGAGACCTGCCATCAAGACGACAAACTGCAACAGGCTGCCGGCGGGGCAGCAAGGAGAGACCATGAATACTGGCATTCTGCGCAATGCGAACGTTTCCGTCACAGAACAGCGGGCCACGGCCCTGATCGCTTTCGCACTTGGCGCGGTATTGCTGTTTGTCGTGGGCTTTGCGCCTTCGCAAGCCATCCACAATGCGGCGCATGATACGCGTCACATTCTCAGTTTTCCTTGCCACTGAGGGATTGATACCATGATCACTCGTGTCCTTTCGGTCAGCCTTCTGGCCGGGCTTTGTGCTGGCTTGCTCGTGGCTGTATTGCAGCATTTCTCTGCAACACCGCTGATCCTTCGGGCTGAGACCTACGAGAGCCATGAGAAGGTCTCCTCAACACAAGAGCTTTCCCCCGGTGTCGTTCTCGCGACGGCTGTTCAAACCCCGCAAAACATTGTTGCTCCCAAAATCATTCTCGCCCACGCGCACGGCGGAGCCGATCATGCCACGACGGCATCCGATGGCTGGAAACCGGAAAATGGCCTTGAGCGGACCGCTTTCACCGGGTTGGTAACTGTTGGAACCGCCATCGGGTTTGCCTTTCTGCTGATCGGAGCCATGCTTGCGACAGGGGACAGGATCACGCCGCACACTGCGCTGGCCTATGCGGGTGCGGCCTTCTTTGCCATTGGGCTTGCGCCGGCTGCCGGTCTTGCACCAGAGCTGCCGGGCAGTTCATCCGCCGCACTTGAGGTTCGTCAAATCTGGTGGATTGGCACTGCTCTCGCCTCGGCTCTGGGCGTTTTTCTGGTTCTCAAGCAACGCTCACTCTGGCTTGCCGCTCTTGGTTTTGGCCTGCTGCTGCTGCCCCATGTCATTGGCGCGCCGCATCCTGGCGTGCTGGAAAGCAAGGTCCCGGCTGAGCTCGCCGCCCGCTTTACAGGTCTTTCCATCGTGTTGCAGGGAGTGCTCTGGCTGACGGTGGGTTATCTGACCGGTGTTTTCTGGCAAAGGCTTGAAGACAAAGCCGCAGCCTGATTGCGACTGCCCCTTGGCTCCAGATCATCATCCCGTCACGATTTTTGTCTGCACGGGCTGCCGCGCGCCGGACGCAGCAGAAAATGCGGATATGCCTGCGGCCGGTGAGGCACTCGTTGTCAAACTCGCCGCCCGCATTCCGGATGACGGCAGCCTTCGTGTGGTGCCGGTGGAATGTCTTGCCGTCTGTGACAGGCCTTGCACGATAGCCTTCGCCGCGCCTGACAAATGGACCTATCTCATCGGTGATATCGATCCTGAGCATGATTCTGACGATATCATCCTTGCGGCAAAGCGCCTGTCCGGGAGTCCAGCTCCCGTGCTTGCCCTGGCGGACAGGCCATCCTTTTTTCGCAAGGGCGTCATTGGCAGGGTGCCGTCTGTCTGAAGTCATGACGCAGCGCTGATTTTACCAGCCACTCACACAAGTGGCAGGCCGACGTAATTCTCCGCAAGTGCGGTCTGCGCGGCACGTGAGCTTTCGAGATAGGCGAATTCCGCATTCTGCATGCGCTCATCAAACGAATTGGCCTCATCAAAGCGGTGCAGCAGTTTGGTCATCGCCCAGGAGAAGCGCTCGGTTTTCCAGACCCGGTCGAGAGCACGCGCCGAATAGCCGTTGATCCCTGCCTCGGATTTTTCCGCGTAATAATCCTGGAAGGCCTCTGCCAGATAGAACGCGTCGCCTGCTGCCAGGTTCAGCCCCTTGGCCCCCGTGGGCGGCACGATATGCGCGGCATCGCCCGCCAGAAACAGTCGCCCGAAGCGCATCGGCTCCGCCACGAAGCTGCGCAGTTGCGCCACCGATTTCTCAAGTGCCGGCCCTGTCACGACTTTGCTTGCCGCCTCAGGATCGAGACGACGACGCAATTCATCCCAGAAGCGCTCATCCGACCACGCTTTCACATCTTCATCGGAGGGGCACTGGATATAATAGCGGCTGCGGGTTTCCGAGCGCATGGAGCAGAGGGCGAAACCGCGCTCATGCCCCGCATAGATCAGCTCATGCGAGCAGGGCGGCACATCCGCCAGCATGCCAAGCCAGCCGAAGGGATAGACGCGCTCAAACAGCTGGATTGCTTTGTCAGGAACGCTGGCCCGGCTCACGCCATGGTAGCCATCACAGCCCGCAATGAAATCTGCGGCGAGTTCGATGGTGCTGCCGTCTTTCTCATAGGTAATGCGCGGTTTGGTGCTACCGAAATCATGCAGAGCCACATTGGCGGCGTCATAGACACTGGTCTGGCCGGAAGCATCGCGTCCATCCATCAGATCCCGCGTGACCTCGGTCTGACCATAGACCGTGACGTGCTTGCCGCCTGTCAATGCCTTGAGATCAATGCGAAAGCGCTGGTTGGCAAAGCCAAGGGCAAAGCCGTCATGGGGCAGCCCATCCCGCTTCAGGCGCTGATCAACCCCGGCCTTAGCCAGAAGATCAACAGTGCCTTGTTCCAGAACGCCCGCACGGATACGCGCCAATACGCGCTCACGCGATTGCCGCTCGATAATGACAGACTCGATCCCGGCTTTGTGGAGCAGCGCCCCCAGCAACAGGCCGGCAGGGCCTGATCCGATGATTGCAACCTGTGTCCGCATGCCCGTTTGCCTTCTCGCGAGAGATGCGCCAGAGCATGAATGCATGCGGGCTGCAATCATAATATCTGAGGCGGGAAGCGACAAAAGCTTGCGGATTCAGGCGTTCAACCATGACATGCCGGTTACAACACGCTACGTGCCTCGCATGCTCCGGCAGAATAAAGCAGTTTGTACCCTTGCGCCTGCAACCGACAACGATGGGCCTGATGCGATGATTGAAATCGCCGCGTTTTACAAATTTGAGCGGGTGCAGGATCCACACGCCTTGCAGAAAAGACTGCGCGCGCTGTGCGAGCAGCATCATATCAAAGGGATTATTCTGATCGCCCCCGAAGGTATCAACGGCACCATCACGTCTGATCGGGATAATCTGGCTGCGGCGCTTGTCGGACTGCGCCGTGAACCAGGCTTTCATGATCTGGAGCACAAGTCCTCATTCGCCGAGCAAAGGCCATTCCATCGCATGAAGGTGCGCCTCAAGAAGGAAGTCGTGACAATCGGCGATACCAGTATCGATCCCTCCGTAAGGGTCGGAACCTATGTGGAGCCGAAAGACTGGAACCGCCTGATCGAAGACCCTGAAGTGCTGGTGATTGACACACGCAATGATTTTGAGGTCGCGGTCGGCACTTTTGCAGGAGCCATCGACCCTAAGACGCGATCCTTTGGTGCGTTTCCAGCATTCATCCGCCAGAATTTTGATCCCGCGAAACACAAGAAGATTGCGATGTTCTGTACCGGCGGTATCCGCTGCGAAAAAGCCTCAAGCTTCATGCTGGGCGAGGGTTTTGAGGATGTGTTCCATCTCAAGGGTGGCATTCTGAATTACCTCGAAAAGGTGCCGGAGGATGAGAGCCTCTGGCGCGGTGGTTGTTTCGTCTTCGATGAGCGCGTTGCTGTTGGCCATGGGCTTGCCGTGCAACCCGTGCGCATGTGCCTGAGTTGCGATAGTCCAATCGGCAGCGAGGCCATGCAATCCGCAGACTACGAGGACGGTGTGTCATGCCCTTCGTGCGTCAGCATCCTGAGTGACGAGCAGAAGGCTTCAGCGCGGGAGCGTCAGCGTCAGATCAGGCTCGCCATGCAGAAAGGCAAAAGCCACCTCGGACCAAAGGCGTCGTGAGCGTTTGTTCCTCGTCTTTGCTGCTGCCATGAGGCAATCAGCCCTTCTTCTCTTTCCTGATCCCCGTTCCTCTGATCACGGCCTTGTCGCCAAATCTGGCGCGGATGGCATCGAGGGCGGCCTCGGTGGCGATGTCGCGTTTGAGGCTATGATCAAGCAGATCACCCCGGTCGGCTTCTCCGGCAGGCAACAGGCCGGAGACGCCAATGCCGATCAGACGAAATGCCGTGCGTCCGTTGGCGGCAGTGTGCAAAAGCTCTTTGCCATGATCGAAGATGCGCTTGGCTAGCTGGGTTGCGCCGGGCAGTGAACGGGAGCGCGTGATCGTCTGGAAATCGCCCGTCTTCAGCTTCAATGTGACTGTGACGCCACAAAATGACTGCGCCTTCAGGCGATGATGCACCTTTTCTGAAAGCGTCCAGAGGATAGGAAGAAGAGCTTCGATATCTCTGATATCCGTATCGAATGTTGTCTCGGAGGATACGCTTTTGGTTTCCCTCTCGGGTTTGATGACGCGTGTATCAATGCCGCGCGCAAGGCGATGGAGCCTGCCACCCTCCGAGCCATAGCGACGGAAGAGATCACCTTCATCCACCTGGCGGATGTCTGCGATGTTGCGGATGCCGTCTTTTGCCAGCCGTTCCTGCATGGCACGACCAACACCCCAGATGATGCCAACGGAACGGGGCGCGAGGAAAGCCAGGGTTTCGGCTTTACCAATGATCGAATATCCTTTTGGCTTGTCGAGATCAGATGCCACTTTTGCCAGAAACTTGTTATGCGACAACCCGACAGAAACCGTGATCCCGACCTCGCGCTCCACGGTTTTTGCAAAGATGGCCAGCACTTCTGCCGCGCAGGCACCGTGCAATCTTTCTGTGCCTGTCAGATCGAGAAACGCCTCGTCAATGGAGACCGGTTCCACCAGTGGTGTCAGATCGAGCATCAGCTTGCGCACGGCACGACCTGCAATTCTGTATTTATCGAGATTGGGTGCAATCACAATCGCATGCGGGCAGGCGCTGAGTGCCTTGAACATCGGCATGGCAGAGCGAATGCCGAAGGTGCGCGCGACATAGCATGCGGTGGAGACGACACCCCGTTTGCCACCGCCAATGATCACAGGTTTGTCGCGCAGCGCAGGATTGTCGCGTTTCTCGACGGCAGCGAAGAAAGCATCACAATCCACATGGGAGATCGTGAGGGTTCGTAGCTCGTCATGCCGGAGCACCCGCGGGCTGTCGCATGCGTGGCAACGCCTTTCCCCGTCAGACCAGCACAGGCAATCGCGACAGAGCAGTGCCATATCTTTTCAGCTGAAATCGGTTGTCCGGCCCTCACGAGCCAGCGTGTGGTGAGCGTTTGCCACGCGCTCCGGGCGAATGCCGCTGTTGCTGGCAAAGGTCAGCAGTAGCGCTTCATCTTGCACAAGATAGTGCAGCACTTGCGCCAGGAAGCCGGTTTGCGCTGCCGCAGCGCGCAGGTTTTCCGGCCCGAGGCCTGTCACTGCGAGAAACCGCCCCAGCTTTTCCGGATCATTGGCAAGGAACCCAAGAACATCGATTGCGATATCCTGCGCGTCTGCCGCTGTTACCTGATGTTTATCGCCACGCAGCATCGGCCTTTTCCTTTCATCAACTCTTGTCTGTTAACAATTGACGTCAATGAGAATCAAGCGCCAGTCTGTCTGGCGCATATGGGGCACCAGAATGGCGAAAACTGTCCTGATCGTCGAGGACAATGAGCTGAACATGAAGCTCTTCAACGATCTGTTGGAGGCTCGTGGCTATCATGTCATCCAGACCGCGAGCGGTCACGAAGTCCTGGCCCTGGCACGCGAGCATCGCCCTGATCTGATCCTGATGGATATCCAGCTTCCAGAAATCTCGGGCCTCGATGTGACGAGCTGGCTCAAAGATGACGAGGAACTGCGCATGATTCCGGTGATCGCCATCACCGCCTTCGCCATGAAGGGGGATGAAGAGCGTATTCGCAAGGGCGGCTGCGAGGGATACCTCTCCAAGCCGATTTCAATTCCCAAATTCCTTGAAACTGTCCAGCATTTCGCAGGGGTAAACTGACATGACCGCGCGTGTTCTGGTCGTTGATGACCTGCTTCCAAATATCAAGCTTCTGGAAGTGCGTCTGACAGCGGAATATTTCACCGTCATAACAGCAACCAATGGTCCCGAAGCGCTGGCGATCTGCGAGCGTGGCGAATGCGACATGGTGCTGCTTGATGTGATGATGCCCGGAATGGACGGGTTCGAGGTCTGCAAGCGGCTCAAGAGCATGCCAAACACAGCCCATTTGCCGGTGGTCATGGTCACTGCTCTGGATCAGCCTGCTGATCGCCTGAAAGGGCTCGATGCCGGTGCGGATGATTTCCTGACGAAACCCGTCAACGAGATTGCGCTGCTTGCCCGGGTGAAAAGTCTGGTGCGGCTGAAGATGCTGACGGATGAGCTGCGCATGCGGGCCATGTCATCACGCGATGTCGGCCTGGGCGATCCCCATGCTGCTGCCCTGGCCGACAATGGCATGGGTGGCCGTGTTCTGCTGGTCGATGACCGCCCATCCTCCTACGATCGTCTGGCTGCCACATTGTCCCAGATGCAGAATGTGGATGTCGAGACAGATCCCCAGAAGGCTCTGATGAAAGCCCCTACCGGCAATTATGATCTGATCATGGTGAGCCTGGGCCTTAACAATTATGACGGGTTAAGGCTGTGCAGCCAGTTGCGCTCGCTGGAGCGGACGCGAAAAATACCGATCCTGATCATCGCAGACCTGGATGATGAGCCCCGTATTTTGCGGGGTCTTGAGATCGGTGTGAACGATTATCTGATGCGGCCAGTGGATCGCAATGAAATGCTGGCAAGGGTGCGCACCCAGGTCAGGCGCAAGCGCTATATCGAAAGTCTCGGCGATGCCGTGAACCAGTCGATTGAGGCGGCGATCATTGATCCGCTGACAGGCCTGCACAACCGTCGCTACATGCAGAGCCATCTGGCAACACTGACCAATAACGCTGTGTCGCAGGGGACCAATTTTTCGCTGATGATCCTTGATGTCGATCATTTCAAGATGGTCAATGACAATTGGGGCCATGATGTTGGCGATGAGGTTCTGAAAGAAATATCGAAGCGTATCAAGAAGGCAGTCCGCAAGGTCGATATGGCCTGTCGCACGGGCGGGGAAGAATTCGTGGTTCTGATGCCTGAGACAGATCCGGACATTGCCCAGAAAGTTGCCGAGCGCATCCGCCTGAAAATCGAGCGCAACCCGTTTTCCATCATCAAAAGCAAGAAAGCGATCACTGTCACCGTTTCGATCGGTATTTCGGGCTATGTCGCGGGTCATACTACAGCGGACGCCTTGATGAAGAAAGCGGATGAAGCGCTGTACCGTGCCAAAAAAGAAGGCCGTAACCGCGTAGTCATGGATGCCGCCTGAGCCCATTGGGTGCAAGAATGCCGGTTAGCTTTAACGCTTTACCTTAATGGCGAAGTAACCTTCGATTCACTATGTCTGTTGGTTGCGACAAACCTTGGCCAGGCTCTATCCGTTGTGACAAGGGAGCGTCTGCAACTGGCTTTGCCAACCGGACCAACTCCCGCCCCGACTTATCGCTCAGGTCCGCCGCATCTCCTGGGCCTTTCGTCGGGAAAGCTGGCGGGGACCCGGGAAGAGTGGCCTCCTCGACCTGGAAACCCCGCCAGCACCATTCATGGACACGTCCTTCACCACTGCCAATGACACTTGCCTCAAAGGCACTGGCGTTTTTGTTGCGCATCGCTTATGTGCGCATGAACCGTGTTTTTAAAGGAATAAGCAGGCTCCCATGGAGACAGTCCTGATTGTTGTGCACCTTCTGATCGTCATGGCGCTTGCCGTGGTGGTACTTTTGCAGCGCTCTGAAGGTGGCGGCCTTGGTATTGGTGGCGGAGGTGGTGGTGGTCCGGGTGGATTGCTCACTGGCCGCGGGCAGGCCAATGTGCTGACGCGCTCAACGGCGATCCTTGGGGCGGCTTTCTTCGCGACCAGCCTGATCCTGGCGATTGTTGCATCCCGTAACACGGCGCCGCGATCGATCATCGACGGCGTAGCGCCGTCTTCCTCCACGGTTCCCGGTGCGCCGGTTCCTCCCTCCAGTGGCGGGGTGCTTGATCAGTTGAACCAGATCCAGCGCAGTGCACCTCCGGCAGCACCTACTGCTCCTCTCGCACCCGCCCCACCACGCTCGAACTGACGCGCAGATATCAGGAAGCCGGTTGCTGCTTTTTTGTCTGTGCATAGTGCGGTTTTGTCTACCCGAATCGCTGCGCAGTGCCTAAGGCTGGAATCCCATGACACGGTATATTTTCATCACCGGTGGCGTGGTTTCCTCGCTTGGTAAAGGTCTTGGTGCAGCGGCTCTTGCGGCTGTCCTGCAGGCGCGCGGCTACAAGGTGCGGCTGAAGAAGCTCGATCCCTATCTCAATGTTGATCCGGGAACCATGTCGCCTTATCAGCACGGCGAAGTCTTCGTGACCGACGATGGTGCCGAGACCGATCTTGATCTTGGCCATTACGAGCGCTTTACGGGCCGTTCAGCCAACAAGAGCGATAACATCACCACGGGCCGCATCTATCAGGAGATCATCGCCAAGGAGCGGCGAGGGGATTATCTTGGTGCGACCGTGCAGGTCATTCCCCATGTCACCAACGCCATCAAGGACTTCGTGCTGGCGGAGAATGAGGGGTTTGATTTCGTGCTCGTTGAGGTCGGCGGCACCGTGGGCGATATCGAGGGCCTGCCGTTCTTCGAGGCGATCCGCCAGCTCAAGAACGATCTGCCGCGCTTTCACGCCTGCTACATCCATCTCACGTTGCTGCCGTATATTCCAAGCGCAGGTGAATTGAAGACCAAGCCGACGCAACATTCCGTGCAGGAATTGCGCTCCATCGGCATCCAGCCTGATATCCTGCTCTGCCGTACGGACCGTGAAATTCCCGAGAACGAGCGGCGCAAGCTCGCCTTATTCTGCAATGTGCGCCCCTCCGCCGTGGTGGAGGCTCAGGATGTCAGCCACATCTACGAAGTGCCGCTGACCTATCACCGCGAGGGCCTCGACCGCGAAGTGCTGCACGCGCTCGGCATCGAAAACCCGCCGGAGCCAGACCTTTCGCGCTGGGAAAAGCTCGTCGATACAATCCATAACCCGGAAGGCGAGGTCACCATCGCCGTGGTCGGCAAATACACCGGCCTCAAGGACGCCTATAAATCGCTGATCGAAGCGCTGTCCCATGGCGGTGTTGCCAATCGGGTGAAGGTCAATCTCGACTGGATCGAGAGCGAAGTCTTCGAGAAGGAAGATCCCGCGGCTTATCTCGGCCATGTCCATGGCATTCTGGTGCCGGGAGGCTTTGGCCATCGTGGCGCGGAAGGCAAGATCAAGGCGGCGCAATTCGCACGCGAACGCAATCTGCCGTATTTCGGCATCTGCTTTGGCATGCAGATGGCGTGTCTGGAGGCAGCACGCAATCTGGCGGGTATTCCTGATGCCAATTCAACGGAATTCGGCCCCACGGCGGAACCCGTCGTCGGCATGATGACGGAATGGATGAAGGGCAACGAGCTTGAGACCCGCAAGGCGGGCGGCGATCTTGGTGGCACCATGCGGCTTGGTGCCTATATCAACAGCTTTGCCAAGGGTTCCAGGATCGCGCAGGTCTATGGCACGACAGAGGTCTCCGAGCGCCACCGTCACCGCTACGAGGTGAACATGGGCTACAGGGCGAAGCTTGAGGCAACGGGACTGCGTTTTGCAGGCGTTTCACCCGATGGCCTGCTACCCGAAACCATTGAATATCCCAACCATCCCTGGTTCATCGGAGTGCAATACCACCCCGAGCTGAAATCACGGCCACTGGATCCGCACCCGCTGTTTGCGGGCTTCATCGGGGCGGCTGTAGTGCAATCAAGATTGGTGTGATCCACTGGTCGCCGTTCTCGAGGCTTCGCTTCGCTCCGCACCTCGAACTGAGGTTTGGGGTTCCTCTGTCGAGGTGGCTAATTATCTTCGTGCTGACGGGCGCTTGGCCCACCATTGAACACCCTGCCAGTCTCCTCGGATCAGTGCTTCTTTTTTAGCCTGACTCCAATTTTTGATGCTTTACTCGGCAGCGATAGCATCCGTGATATTGGCAAACTCTTGACTAAACATCAGTTGAACAGGCCTGCGTCTGGCTGTGTAGGCCTTGGGGTAGTGGCCATTGTTATGTTCACTCAGGCGACGATCCATCGAGGTATCTCGTGCTGTGCCCGTATAGTAGGTGCCATCCGAGCAGCGCAGTATGTAGACAAAACACGCCATGGCACATTAACCCCTCAGTTCGAGGCGGCTGGCAGCGCCAGCCCTCGAGAACGACCATCAGCCAGCACTATCCTTGAAATAGGGTTCCACCTTGCCCTTGAGCTTCAGTGTCATCGGATTGCCGAAGCGGTCTTTCGCAGCACCTGCCGTCACCTTGATCCAGCCCTCGCTCAGGCAATATTCCTCGACATTGGTCTTGTCCTTGCCGTTGAAGCGAATGCCGACCTCGCGGGTCAGCAACTCTTCATTGTAATGCGGGCTGGCGGGGTTGACGGAAAGGCGATCGGGAAAAGTATCGGACATGGGTGATCTCGCGGTGTTGACGTATCGCGGCATACAATGGGCTGAAGCTTTTGGCTATCGGCAGTTCGCCGGGATGTCAGCGCCCCTCGATCGCCTGCAGAAATCCGTCGATATTGTTGCTCTGGAGCAGGGGAACAAGTGGGAGGATCGTTTCGCGCGGCAGGTCCCACCACCGGCTTGCGAGAAGTTTTGAAATCGTTGTCGGATCAAAGCGATAGCGGATAGTCTTGGCGGGGTTTCCGCCAACGATCGCATAGGCATCGACGTCTTTGGTGATGACGGCGCGCGCCGCAAGCACTGCTCCGTGGCCAATTGTAACCCCTGACATGATGATGGCGCCTGTGCCGATCCACACATCATGGCCAATCACCACATCCCCATTGGAGATGCTTTTATAGGGATGGTCACGGGACTCAGGCCAGAGATCAGGCAAAGCCCCGAAAGGATAGGTCGAGATCAGACCGGCATCATGATTGCCGCCGAGCATGATCTCCACCTTGTCGGCAATGGAACCATAGCGCCCAATATTTAACCGCGCACCGCAACCCGGGAACCGCACACTCGGAAGGCCATAGGTAAATTCCCCGATATCGAAGCCATATTTCGCAGCCATGGATTTCAGATGAATGCGGGTCAGATCATGGGGGTTGGACCAGTTCTTGATCCGGTGAAGCAGCTTCATGAAGCTTTCACTGCCGTGCCGGGGGCTGTGGCGACCGGGCAATCCGCACGTCCGCCCCATTCAGCCCAGGAGCCATCGTACAACGATTGCGCCTTGATGCCGGCCGTTTCCATGGCAAGACTGATGATTGCAGCGGAAACTCCGGAGCCACAGGTGGTGATAATGGGTTGGCTCACATCCACGCCCGCATCCCCGAGAGCCTTGCGCACGCCCTCAGCCGACAGAAGCTTGCCATCGCGAACCACGGCATCGAAGGGCAGATTCAGGCTCCCCGGCATATGGCCCGAGGCAAGGCCCGCCCGCGGTTCGGGCGCTTCGCCTCGAAACCGTGCTGCTGGTCGCGCATCGACGATCTGCGCTGTTTCCTGATCCAGTCCTGATCTTACATCACTGAGGGAGGCTACAGCCTTCGAGTCAAGACGTGCTGTGAAGATCTTGGGCAGTGGCTTGGTAATGCCTGTCTCGACCGGGCGGTTTTCGGCGAGCCATTGCGGAAAACCACCCTCCAGGATGCGCACGTCTCGCGCACCCATGATCTGGAAAGTCCAGCGCACGCGGGGCGCGGCGAAAAGGCCTGCACCATCATAGATGATGATGGTCATGGCCTCGCTCAATCCCATCGCACCCGCCGCAGCCGCGAAGGCTTCCGGCGCAGGCAGCATGTGGGGCAGGGGAGAGGATTGATCCTTCACCGAATCAATATCGAAATGCACAGCGCCAGGAATATGCTTTTGGACAAACTCAGCCTTGCCGTCGCGGTTCATGGTGGGGAGGTACCATGAAGCATCCACCACGGCCACATCCGGCCGGGAGAGATTGGCAGCGAGCCATTGGGTCGAGACAAAGATTGGATCAGTCATGATTCAGACTCTAGCGCAATGCCATTCGGCCCGCCAGTATCGTTGCGCGTTCCTGTTTTTCTGATCAGCCTGTGGACAACGGCGCTAACAAGTTTCTTGATCTACAGCTTCTGACAATCAGACGAAGTCCGCCGTGACGGCTGAAGGGCGCTCAAGCCATGCCGGAACCGGCAGGCTCTTCGAGCGCAGGAAATCCGGGTTGAACAGCTTGGACTGATAGCGTGTTCCATAGTCACACAGAATCGTAACGATGGTATGTCCTGGCCCCAGTTCCCTGGCAAGCCGGATGGCGCCTGCAATATTAACGCCGGATGATCCGCCCAGACACAGGCCTTCGTGTTCAAGAAGGTCAAAGACAATCGACAGGGCCTCGGTGTCGGGCACCTGAAAGGCCATATCCACAGGCGCATCGCGTAGATTTTCGGTCACGCGGCCCTGTCCAATCCCCTCTGTAATCGAGGAGCCTTCCGATTTCAGCTCACCACGCGAGAACCACGAGAAAATGGCGGATCCCATCGGATCGGCACAGCCGATCTTGATCGCGGGATTGAGGCTTTTAAGTGCAATGCCCGTTCCCGCCAGCGTGCCGCCTGTACCAACGGCACAGATGAAGCCGTCCACCTTGCCATCGGTCTGCCGGAAGATCTCCGGACCAGTGGTCTCGATATGGCCCTGCCGGTTGGCGACATTATCAAACTGATTGGCCCATATCGCGCCATGGGGTTCCGTTTTGGCGAGTTTCTCTGCGATGCGGCCCGAAACCTTCACATAATTGTTGGGATTGGCGAAGGGAACGGCGGGAACCTCGATCAGCTCGGCACCAACCAGGCGCAGCATATCTTTCTTTTCCTGGCTCTGTGTTTCGGGAATGACAATCACCGAGCGATAGCCCAGCGCATTGCCGACGAGGGCGAGACCGATGCCCGTGTTGCCCGCTGTACCTTCTACAATGACGCCGCCCTTCTGGAGCAGGCCTTTCTTTTCCGCATTGCGAATGATGGCGAGTGCGGCACGGTCCTTCACCGATTGGCCGGGGTTCATGAACTCCGCCTTGCCAAGTATGGTGCAGCCCGTGCTTTCCGAGGCGTGGCGCAGTTTGATCAGCGGCGTGTTACCTATTGAACCGACAACATCTGTATAGTTATGCATCATCATTCCTTTTATGGGGAATATGGCGAAGGTTCGGAATGAGGTCAAACAAACACGTGTGAAAGCACCTCACTATGATCATAATACTGCGTGGCAACAGCTCTAATGTGCCTCTGTCCTTGCAAGTGTCCCGAGCGCATCCGCAAAGATCACCAATGCCTGCTCACCCTTTGGAGAGAGGCCATAGACCCCCCGCTCGATGCGCTGAAACCAGCCATAGACATCACTGAGCAGCATTGCCGGGGCCTTCGCTACGCAGGCGTTCTTGCGTAGCACAGCAGGCTTTGATGGCCCGTGGCTTTTGATGAAAGCGGCGCAGCGCAAGGCATCTTGCCGGTACGCCGTCATGCGTGGCCCGCGAGCGCTGCCGCCTTTGGTGGTGTCCCCCACGCGGCGAGCAAATTCTTTCAGCAAGCGAGCCTTCCGCTTTGGCACTTTGCGCGGCTGATAAGGCACAGGGTCAGCCAGTGCCTCGACGTGCTCCCCTGTCACGATCAGCACGCCCAGACCAAGCCTGCGGCAAAGTTTCAGTACATCGCCGTACTGTCGGCGTTTGGGCGGTGGAAACGCCAGATACACAGCATCCGTCACCGCTTGCCGGTCGATCCCTTGCAGGACAAGTTGGAGCGAAAAACCTGTCTTCAATTCCACGATCACAGGAGGATCGTCATCCCGAAGGGCAAGGATATCGCATTCTCCGATTTCGCCTTTGACGACGTATCCCTGCGCCTCAAGGAAGCGCTTCACCGGAAGGTAAAGATCAATTTCTGACATCGCTTACAGCAGTCTCAGCCGCACCCTGCGGTTGAGCTTTCCTTTTTTCTCGATCTGCGTCACCACAACGGTGCCGATTTCACCGGTGCGCCGCACATGGGTTCCTCCGCAAGGCTGAAGGTCGAGCCCCGCGATTTCAACGAGACGGATACGGCCCGAACCGCGTGGTGGCTGCACAGACATGGTTTTGACGAGGCCGGGGTTGGCATCAAGCTCCGCATCCGTGATCCAGCGGTCGCTGACTGCGACATCACGGGCGAGCAGTGCCTGCAGTTTTGCCTGCACATCATCCTTGTCGAGAGCATCGCCAATATCGAAATCAAGCCGCCCCTCGCCATCGCCCACTGAACCGCCAGTCACGGGGTAGGGCAGTGCTACCGACAGGAGATGCAGACAGGTGTGCATCCGCATGCGGGCGTAACGGACGGCCCAATCCAGCCTCACCTCGACGGTTTCGCCGATGGCGGGCAGGGCAGCGCCTTCCGCAGCAACATGGGCAACCAGTGTCTTGGCAGGATCATCCCAGACCGCTGTAACGAGGCTGACCGTTGTCCCGTCAGCCATGTGCAGGTGGCCACTATCGCCGGGCTGACCGCCGCCGGTCGCATAAAACACGGTACGATCGAGGATGATTCCGCCACGCTCGTTGATGGCAACAACCGTTGCGTGGGTCGATTGCGCATACCACTCGTCGCGGAAAAGCAAATGCGTCGTCATTTCAACTCCTGATCCTGTCCGCCCCCACATTCACGATGCGGCGTACCTGCGCAAGCCATGCTTCAGGGAAGCTGCTTCAGTAAAAGGATTGTTTCGGCTATTGTTTTTTCAATGCATTGCAAAATCAACTGATTTTCTGGCATTGAGGTGATCCGCAGGCTTCATGCAGACGTAACAACAGATATCATTCATAACCGGACTGGATCAGCGCTTGTGAATTCCTTGGTCATCCCGAAACCCGATGGTGGGCCGCTTGATGAGCTTCTGGCTTCGTATTGCAGCGGTG
>JANNRX010000531.1:0-3275 GCA_031401875.1 Hyphomicrobiales bacterium
GCAATCACCAACGCTCTCCGCCTGCGCCCGGAGGCTTACCGCAGCCTGCACCCTACACACCCAACCGCTGCGATCGGGCCACTCGCCGAACTGCTGACGCGCGACCACCTCCCCGCCGGCACCTTCGACCTCAAGTCCCCCTTGGGCAAACTGGCGGCCATGGGCGGGAAGATCCTGCTGCTACGGGGCCTTATCGAAAAAGCGCAGGGACCGGATGAAGTCGCGGGCGTGCTTGCGCACGAACTGGGGCATATGGCGCATCGCGATGCCATGCGCGGTCTTATCCATGCGGGCGGCGTCTCGTTTCTGATCGGCACTCTCCTCGGGGACTTCACTGGAGCGGGCGCATTGATCATTGCTTCGAAGTTTCTGCTGGGTAATCGCTATTCACGTGAGAACGAAGCCCAGGCGGATGATTTTGCCATTGAGATCATGTCGAAAGCAGGTGGCGATGTGAAAGCACTGGCGTCTTTCCTGAACCGCGTCGCGCGTTCGCCGGGGGAGCGGCAGATGGCGCTTTTGCTGTCGCATCCCGTAACGGCGGACAGGGTGGCCGCTATCGAGAGGCAGGCGCCAGCTGGCGTACGACAGCCGCTGCTCACGCAAAGAGAGTGGGCGGCGTTGCAAGTGATTTGTCGCAAGTCCTGAGCCCCGCAAGTCCTGACCCCAGAGAAACAATCCTTCATGCGCAGACTTCCTCCCGAACCTGTTCCCCGTTTTGCTGTTGTCAGCCGCTGGCTGGTCCTGACGGGCTGGTTTCTGGTTGTCCTCAGTGTGATTTCAACACGGTTTGGCGGTATCCCACCCCTGAATGCATTGTTTGTGCTTGCGATCGCCATTCTGCTTGCGGTTCTGGGCGTTGCGGCTGCTGTCGCGGCGCTTGTCAGCATCTGGCGTTCCGGTGCCGCTGGAACAGGGATTGCGGTGCGCAACCTTGTTCTTGGTCTTGCCTTGCTGGCATGGCCGGGGTTTCTCGCTCTCAGCGCGCTGCGTCTCCCGGTCCTCAATGATGTGACGACCAATACGGAAGATCCCCCTTCCTTTGCCCGATCGCGGGCCGCCGTGGATGCGCGGCAGGGTCGGATTCCGCCTGAATTCGATCTCCAGAAAGCGCTTGTCGTACAGGAAACGTATGGCGACCTCAGTCCCATGGTTGTGGAACGCAGTCCGGATGAGGCCATGGTGCTTGTCCGCCAGGCCGCAACGAGTTTGGGCTGGACAATCATCGACAGTGTCAACCCTGCGGGGCGCACTGGCATCGGCCGTATCGATGCTGTGGCAACCTCGTTTCTGTTCCGGTTTCCCGATGATATCACAATCCGAATCAGGCCAGGTGCGGGGGACGTCCGCATAGACCTGCGGTCAGCCTCGCGCTTCGGGCGGCATGATTTTGGCAATAATGCCAATCATATCCGTAGTTTTGTCCGTGAAATCGAGACACTCTCGACCGCGCGTTGACAATCAATCCCTTCAGACCGCCCGGTAGATACTGTCGAGAGATGCCTGACCATCGGCCATGATCAGATCACGCATGGCCAGATCTTCCAGATGCGCAAAGACAGAAAGGGCCGCCGCACCTTTCAAGCCTGGGGCAAGACCCTCATAGAGTTTTTCCACCAGCATGGGAATTGTGCTTGCCTCGCGCTGGACGGCGGCCAGAATTGAGGCCTCGCGCATTTTGCGATGGCCGATCAGACCGCGCAGAAACCGTGCGGGATCGGTTACAGGGCCACCATGGCCGGGCCAATACACAGTCTCGCTGCGGCCGCGCAGTTTCTCCAGCGAGGCCATATAGGCTGCCATGGAGCCATCGGGCGGAGCCACGATGGTGGTTGACCAGGCCATGACGTGATCGCCGGAAAAAAGCATGTTTTCCTCCGCCAGCGCAAAGCAGAGATGGTTCATGGTGTGCCCCGGCGTTTCGATGGCCGTCAGCCGGTAACCGGAACCCTCCAGAACATCACCATCCGCCATGGCTTTGTCCGGTTGATGCGCAAGATCGGCGCTGGCGTCGAGAATATTGCGCTCGCCAAGGTTGAGCTTGCGGGCAGACCAATGCGGGACGCAGCCACTGATTGGCGCATTCGTTATTGCCTTCAGGGCTCTTGCACCGGGTGAATGATCCCGATGGGTATGCGTGACGACGATATTTTCGACGATCTCGCTGCCAAGTGCCTTCAGAAGCGCTTCAGCCTCGCCTGCCATGCCGGGCCCGGGATCGATAACTGCGACTTTGCGACTGCCCACGACATAGGCGCAGGTGCCGGTGAAGGTGAAGGGACCCGGATTGTTCGTGACCCAACGGCGCAACAGGGGGGACACCTGCTCAAGATGTCCGGACTGCGGCCTGCTCTGATCGAAGGGGATGGTTTGGGACAAGGATGCTCTCGATGGTGCGGGTTCAGGAGGATAATGGTCGCAACCGGCCAAGCGTCAGGCTGGCTTCAGCAAGGGCATCAGCGGCTTGTTCACTCATCAGATAGGAGAGTTCGTGCGGTCTTGTTTCGACAACAGGATCGATCATGCCGAGTTCCTCGTCCACTTCTCCAGGATGACACATCACGAGATGGCGTGTGGCGGGAGCAATCAGATAGCTGGTGAAATCAGTGGCATAATCCGTTTTGGGATCGAAGGCTGAAAAGCCGGCAAAGCTGTCATTTGTCAGAAAACCGGCTTTTTGTGCCCGTGGTCCAAATCCGCTCGTCAGACTGCCGATGGCGAGCGCTTTCTGGATGTTGCGGCCACGCTTCATTATGCGCTTGAGATGATCGGCCGGATCACGGAGCCAGGGCTTCTGTCCCTTGGCGTAACGCTCTTTCAGGATGGCCAGCAAAACACGCCGTACGCCAGGAAGGCCATGCACATGCTGGTGTCCATCAATGAAATCAGGCCGTGCATCCATGGCGCTCTCGAAGGCATCAAGCTGTGCCTCGATTTCTGTTCTGATTTCATCGAGTGGTAGTCGCATCGACAGCGCGCCTTTGGCAATATCACCGATGCTGGGCAAGGTTCCGCTGGCGGCCCAACTGGTGATTGGTGGGTGGTCTGAATATGAGGCAAGAGTCTCGAGCGGCCTCTTTGAGCGCCTTCAGATGTATGGCGATACCTATAATTGCGAGGTGTCGGTTTCCTGTCGCGATGACGACCTTGTGTTGGGGCCGCTCGGCATTTTCGATGCGACCTTTCACCGTCGCATCGGCCTTGATTTCGTCGGCCGCTTTCAACGCAGCCTCGACCTCCGCATCGCTGCTTCCCATCATGAACTCGCCGGGCGG
>JANNRX010000532.1:0-5580 GCA_031401875.1 Hyphomicrobiales bacterium
CAACGCCGAGCGCGCCTTCGACGAGGTGATGACGTCATCCCTCCCCACTGCGGGGAAAGCAATCGCATATGCTTTGTCATTCCCGACCATGTCCGGCGCAGCCGGATCATGAGATCGGGAATCCAGCATAAAGTGCCTTCTGCACTATGATCTTGCCGCCTTCGGCGTACCTTTGCGCTGGATTCCAGATACCGTTCCGCTGTTGCTTCACGGTTCTGGAATGACACCGAAAGCCCAGCTCTACCGCTCGGTCTTTTTCAGTGATCCCGTCACATCGGGAATCTTGCCGGTTGGCGCCAGTCTCAGCGGCTCGCGGCGCGGTGGCAGGATGGGGCCGGTTCCGGGTTTCAGCGGCAGTTTCTGCTCGCTGGCCTCTTTCTGGAAAACCACGGGTCTCACGACATTCGGCCCCGTCGGCGCGGCGATCAGGGTATCCGGCTTGAGCTGGCGGCGACTGCCGATATCAAAGCGGCCCTCCACCCAGTCGCGGAACTGCTTCTCCGTGCCGAAGAAAGCATTGCGGTCCACATCGCCGCGGATGCCGGGAACGCGACCTGTCGCCGTGAACTGCCAGAATTCCCAGGGACGGTTTTCATAGCGCGCCTCGGGCTTGTCCGCGACAGAGCGGACCCAGAACGGATAATCATCGAATTCCTTCGTCCCCTCCAGCACATTTTCATGAAAAGTGATGTCGGTGTAGATCACGGGCTTCTTGCCATAATGCGCCTCGAAAGCGCGCAGCATTTCGCGCATCTTGGCGCGGGCCTTCTCGGGGGCGATGCGCGGGCAGCTCGACTTGTGGTTCCACTCCACGTCCAGCACCGGCGGCAGGGCATCCGGGTCCTTCGGCACATTGCGGATGAACCAGCGGATCTGATCCTTGGCCGGGCGGCACCAGAACACGAAATGATACGCGCCGCGTGGAACACCGGCTTCTTTCGCGCCATCCCAGTTATCCCGGAAATTGGCATCAAGATGATCACCACCCTCGGTGGCCTTGATGAAAGCAAAGCGGGTGCCTGCCTTTTTCACTTCAAGCCAGTCGATATCATACTGATATTTGGAGACATCGATGCCCTGCACGGCATGACGACGCGCGGCGGCAACGCCATCATGAGGATCGGCATCGCCCTTGCGGGGGTAGAGCCCCCTGGCCTCAGCGGGGCTGATGGCTGAAAGCATCGTCATGGCGAGAACAAAGGCAAGCACCGGGCCTTGCACAATGACAGCAATGAAACGCCTTGTGGCGCAATTCACAAACCCCGGCATGACGCAACCCTTGTTCTTGGGTCAATTATCGCGCCAGAAGATTAATGCCGGTTTACAATTGCCGGTTAAACTGCTGTTATTCTTTATGAAAGTTTAACGTCGCAGGGTTGAGGGCGCAATGGATTCAGCAGGCTGCTCATCGAGCGGCACATCCCTGTCGAGCGGTTCAAGCCTCGGTTCGGCGGCGGGTTTCTCTGCCCCGTCCTGTGCAGGCTCCAGCCGGACAAGTGCTGGCTGAACCGGGGCAGCGGGTTGAATCTGGGCAGGAGCAAAGGCGGGGGCCGGCGCAGGTTGCACAGCCGCCTGACGCACGGAGCCTGAGCGCAGTGCGATATCGTATTTCCCCGAAACCCAGGCCTGAAATTCCTGCTCCGAGCCATAAAAGGCGTTGCGATCCACATTGCCCTTGATGCCGGGCACACGGCCTGTTGTGGTGAATTGCCAGAACTCCCAGCGCCGCTGATTGTAGCGCTCTTCCGGGCGCGCAGCTGTTGAGCGGATCCAGAACGGATAAGCGTCAAACTCGGTCACGCCTTCCAGCACATCCCGATGAAAGCTGATATCGGTGTAGATGATCGGACGCCTGCCGGTATGCGCTTCAAGCGCACGCAGCATCACGCGCATCTTTTCAATGGCCGTCTCGCGGGAGACTTTCTTCGGGCAGGTGCGGGAATGGCCGTTCCATTCCACATCCAGCACAGGCGGCAGTGTCAGCGCGTCCTGTGTCTGGGGAATATGCTGCACGAACCACGCCGCCTGCTCATGCGCCGGACGGCACCAGTAGACAAAATGATAGGCACTGGTTGGAATACCGGCGGCACGGGCGCCATTCCAGTTCTCGCGAAAGCGCGGATCAGAGTGATCGCCACCTTCTGTCGCCTTGATAAAGGCAAAGCGGGTGCCCGCAGCACGCACAGCTTGCCAGTCGATATTGGTCTGCCAGCGGGAGATATCGATACCCTGCACGGGGTAGCGCACGGCACTCGATACACCGATATGGGGCTTCGCATCGCTTTTTTGCACATACCGCGCTGTGTAATCTTCGGTGACACAGCCAGCAGCAAGCAGCGCAAGCGAAGCGACCGCTACCCGCATTTTCATTCGTCCGAATCCCATTATCGCCACATGGTCCATACTCTACTCTATCAAGTATTTCCGGTTAATGAAGCCTTTCAAGGCTTTTCAATGACCGTCACATCCTCGTTGGAAAGCAGCGTTGAATGGTCTGTGGAACTGGCCTGCGGAAACCGGCGCAGCAATTGCCCGCTTTTCGCTTTGGGAATACGCAAGACAATCGTGAGGTCGCCGTCGTCTGCCTGCGTTCGCCGCAGCACCTCGCCAAGTTCGTAGAGCCAGCTTAAGCCCTCGCCATCGGTAGCCGTCACGTCAATGCGGTAGATTTCACGCCCGATGCTGATACGCCGTTCGATCGCGGACCGAAGGCCATCGAAGCCCTCGCCGCTGATTGCGGAGATGAGAACGGGGCGGCTTTCTTCAGGACGCAGAGCCAGCATATTGGCATATTGCAAGCGCTGCTCATCCGACAATTGATCCGCCTTGTTCCAGACCTCGATAACGCGGTTGTGATCTGCTGGATTGACATCCAGTTCCATCAGGATGGCGTTGACATCCTCCCCCTGTGCCTCCGCATCGCCATGGGACATGTCGCGCACATGCAAGATGACATCGGCGACCAGCACATCCTCCAGAGTGGCGCGGAACGCCGCGATCAGCGTGGTCGGAAGCTCCGAGATGAATCCCACTGTATCAGACAGGATGACATCCAGCCCGGGTTTCAGCTTGACCACGCGAGCGGTCGGATCAAGCGTTGCAAACAGCATGTCCTTGGCCACAACCTCAGCCTTGGCCAGTCGGTTGAAGAGGGTTGATTTGCCGGCGTTGGTATATCCCACCAGCGCGACCGTCGGATAGGGAACGCGCTCGCGTCCGGCGCGGTGCAGGCCGCGTGTGCGCTTCACATCCTCCAGCTCGCGCTCCAGCTTGGTAATTCGTTCCTGAATCAGCCGCCGGTCTGTCTCGATCTGGGTTTCGCCAGGTCCGCCCATGAAGCCGAAGCCCCCGCGCTGGCGTTCCAGATGGGTCCATGAGCGCACGAGGCGGCTTTTCTGATAACCCAGATGCGCCAGCTCGACCTGCAACGTTCCTTCCCGTGTGCGGGCGCGCCGCCCGAAGATTTCAAGAATAAGCCCGGTACGGTCAATGACCTTGATACCGAAGGCTTTTTCAAGATTGCGCTGCTGCACGGGCGAAAGTGCGGTATCGATGACTGCAAGGCCGATATCCTGATCATTGATCAGTGCGGTCAGTTCCTCCACCTTGCCTTTGCCAAGATAGGTGGCGGGACGGGGCATATCCGTTCCTGCAATGAGGGAGGTCACGATCGATAGATCGATGGCCGCGGCCAGACCTACAGCTTCCTCGAGCCTTGCTGAGGTCTGGCGCAGGAGGGGCGTTTCACCTATGCCCTTGCGGAATTTCAGCCTGTAGGGCCCGACAACCAAGGTTCGGGTTCGGGAAGCAATGGTGCGCTCGGGATCCGCTTTGCGGATGCGCTCGACATTTTCGCCGTCAGCTTTGACTGGACGATTTTGCGTCAAAGGCTCAATCCGCTCACGCATCATCCGTGGGTTCGAAGAGCTGCAATGGACCGCCCGGCATGATCGTTGAAATCGCATGCTTGTAGACAAGCTGCGAGTTCCCATCCCGCCGTAACAACACGCAGAAATTATCGAACCAAGTCACCACTCCCTGAAGCTTCACGCCATTGACCAGAAAGATTGTCAGAGGAACTTTATTCTTGCGAACGTAATTCAGGAACGTATCCTGAAGATTAGGATTCTTTTCAGCCGCCATTCTGCCCCACAGATATTAAAAATATAATGTATTATAAACGAACGCTGCCAACAGCTATATTGGCCTTCTTATAGCTAAAGACAATCCGATTAAGGCACAATTGCTATTTTGCAATCCTGTTCACAAGATCATCTCGTGATTGTGCATGTGTTCATTCCGAACCAACTCCCAATGTTTTCAACTTACGGTGGAGGGCCGAGCGCTCCATGCCAATGAATTCGGCCGTGCGCGAAATATTCCCGCCGAAGCGGTTGATCTGGGCAATCAGATACTCACGTTCGAAGACTTCGCGCGCCTCGCGCAGAGGCAGCGAAAGCAACTTCTCGCCACCTGATCCTCCCGGTGTGGGGGGTGCCATCGAGCCCAGTTCCTGCGGGAGCATATCGGCTGAAACCTCGGCTTCAGGGTCCCCTGATGTGAGAATCATCAGACGCTCCACGTTGTTGCGGAGCTGGCGGATATTGCCTGGCCAATCATGAGACTGGAGCACTGCCATCGCGTCCGCAGCGATGCGCCGTTGCGGAATTCCTGTCGAGAGAGAGATCTGTTCCATGAAATGGGCAATGAGCTCAGGAACGTCGTCACGACGCTCAGCAAGGTCAGAAACCCGCACGGGAACGACATTTAGCCGGTGAAAGAGATCATCACGGAAACGGCCACTGGCGATATCAGCCAGCAGATCGCGGCTGGTGGAAGAGATAATGCGCACATCGACAGAGACCCGCGCAGAACCGCCAACACGCTGAAAGTTCTGATCCACCAGCACCCGCAATATCTTGTTCTGTGTGTCGCGGGGCATGTCCCCCACCTCGTCGAGATAGAGCGTTCCGCCATGAGCCTCCTCCAGCGCGCCCAGACGCAGCGGACGGCCTTCACCGGCTTCAACACCGAAGAGATATTCCTCCATTGTCTCGGGGGAAATTGTCGCGGCGCTCAGCACAACGAATGGTCCTGCCATGCGGTTGGAAAGAGCATGAATACCGCGTGCCGCAAGCTCTTTGCCGGTGCCCGGACCACCGCTGATCAACACGCGCGCATTTGTGGGTGCCACCCGCTCAAGTTGTTGACGCAGCTGGTTAACCACCGAGGATTTTCCGATAATTTTTTGTGTATCACCGGCTCGGACTTTCAGCTCTTTGACTTCCCGCTTGAGCTGAGATGTCTCCAGAGCACGGTTGGCGACCAGAATCAGCCGATCGGCTTTGAATGGCTTTTCGATAAAGTCATAAGCCCCTTTCTGGATTGCCGAGACAGCCGTTTCAATATTGCCATGGCCCGAAATCATGACGATGGGCAAATCAGGATGGGTTGCCCGGATGGCCTCAAGCAGTTGCAATCCGTCCAGTCGGCTTCCCTGAAGCCAGATATCCAGAAAGACCAGATGCGGTCGCCTGCTCTGGACAGCAGCCAGGGCCTCGTCAGCATTGCGGGCTGTGC
>JANNRX010000533.1:0-2461 GCA_031401875.1 Hyphomicrobiales bacterium
GCAGTGATCAGTTGCCAATCAGCGAAGCGGAGTTCCGTGCCACGCTTGATCCGGTCGCCATCATCAGGAACCGCGCCACGACAGGTGGGCCGCAACCCGCCGAGATGAGCCGGATGCTGGGCCTCGCGCAGGCAAAGATTACAGCGCAACAAACCTGGTTGCTGAACAGGAGAGCAACGATCGACAGCGCAATGATGCAGCTTGACAAGGACTTCACCAAGTTGCTCGTGACAACCCCATGAACCAACCTGAAAAGGCTGCAATGATGCTTAGCAAACGCGCCACACTCGCCCTGCTCTCTGCCTGTTTACTCACGGTGTCCCCTGCCATGCCCCAGACCGTGAAGCCGGATTATCCCTTGAACATGTCCCCGGTAGACGCCGCCCGTCTCGTCACCGAAAAGAAAGTCATCCTCATCGACATTCGCCGCCCTGAGGAATGGCAGGAGACGGGTGTCGCTGAGAATGCCCACAAGCTCGACATGAATGATCCGCTGTTTTCCACCAAACTTTCAAAGCTGATGGATGGCGACCGCACAAAATCCATCGCGCTTATCTGCCGTACGGCGACCCGCACCCGCGTTGTGCAGCAGGCTTTGCTGCAAAGCGGATATTCCAGTGTCATCAATGTCGAGGGCGGCATGATCGGCAATGCTGCCGACAAGGGCTGGATCAATCACGGCCTGCCGGTTGTGAAGGGCGAATGAGCCTGCCTATCTTCACGGGGCTGCGCCCTGTAATGCAAGGGATGCGCTGATCGAATCAGCTTGCAGGAGTCACTGCCCCTTGTCCACGCCCCGCCTTGTCTCCGGAGAACGCCGCGAAGAAGACCTGATGGAAGCGTCCATCCGACCACAGGTGCTGGCGGATTTCGTGGGCCAGCAGCAGGCACGGGACAATCTCTCGGTCTACATCGAGGCTGCCCGCCGCCGCGCTGATGCGCTGGATCATGTGCTGTTCGTCGGCCCGCCAGGCCTTGGCAAGACCACTCTGGCGCAGATCGTGGCCCGAGAGCTTGGCGTGAATTTCCGCTCGACCTCAGGTCCGGTCATCGCCAAAGCGGGTGATCTGGCCGCCCAGCTCACCAATCTCGAAGAGCGCGACGTGCTGTTTATCGATGAAATTCACCGCCTCAACCCGGCTGTAGAGGAAATTCTCTATCCCGCCATGGAGGATTTCCAACTCGATTTGATTATCGGAGAAGGGCCAGCCGCCCGCTCGGTCAAGATCGACCTGCCGCGCTTTACACTGGTTGGAGCCACCACCCGCGCTGGCCTGCTGACAACGCCGTTGCGAGATCGCTTCGGCATTCCGATCCGCTTGCAGTTCTACACTGTGGAGGAACTGGAATTTATCGTCAAACGGGGTGCGCGCGTCATGGGCCTGCCCATGTCAGACGAAGGTGCCAACGAGATCGCGCGCCGCGCCCGCGGCACACCGCGCATCGCAGGTCGCCTGTTGCGCCGGGTGCGCGACGTGGCACTGGTGGATGATGCGCCCAGCGTTACCCGTGCTGTGGCGGACAAGGCCTTGCGCATGATGGAGGTCGATTCCATCGGCCTTGACCAGATGGACCGGCGCTATCTGACGACAGTGGCGGAGAAATTCAGCGGCGGTCCGGTCGGCATTGAAACCATCGCGGCAGCGCTCTCCGAACCGCGTGATGCCATCGAGGAAATCATCGAACCCTATCTGATCCAGCAAGGTTTCCTGCAACGCACGCCGCGTGGGCGGCTGCTGACCGGCCACGCCTTTCGCCATCTCGGTATGGCCGAACCGCAGCGCGAGACAGGACAGTTCGGCATGTTCGCGGAGGGAGACGAGTGACATCGGGATGACTCTTGATGCTTACAATGCCTTCTGCGCCTCGCTTCCCCATGCCCATCACATTGTACAATGGGGGGATGCCCATGTCTGGAAGGTTGGTGAAGGCAAGATCGCCAAGGTCTTCGCCGTCGCGGGCTGGAGCACCGGCTCCCTCCCTTTCGTCACCTTCAAATGCTCACCGATGAGTTTCGATATCCTCAAGGATCAGCCAGGCCTCAGGCCTGCGCCCTATCTTGCCTCTCGCGGCATGAAATGGATTCAGCGCACCCGCGATGACACGATGGATGACAGAACGCTGTGCGACTATCTGCGCGAAAGTCATCGTCTGGCATCGCTCAATCTGCCCAAGGGCGAGCAGAAGCGGCTTGGGCTCAATCAGACCGAGACATAACCGCAAGCATCAGGGCTGATCAAAATCAGCCAGATCAGGGATGCGCCCGAAGGCGATCTTCGCACCTGCAAAACCGCCGGGCGGCTGCCGCTGCACGCCCAGCATGGCGACCGGATCAAGCGTGGCACGGAACTCCGCTTCGCTGATTGGCAACTGATCACTGCTACCATAAGCGGCGACCGCTGACTTGTAGATGATCTGTGCCTGCGCATAGGGAAAATCCAGCGGCTTGATGTTGTGCAAC
>JANNRX010000534.1:0-9821 GCA_031401875.1 Hyphomicrobiales bacterium
TATCAGGAAATTTCGTAAAGTGCCGCATTGGCGCATCTGCAATTTGCCAATTGTCTATACAAGAATTGCGTCACTCGCGTGGCTCTGTATGATGCCGCCTGATCGTTTTTTCACAGCAGAGACCGCATGGCTGCCAGCACCTTCCTTTTTGAGCACGCTTATCTGCCAGAGGGCTGGCAGTGCAATGTTGCTGTGCGCCTGCAAGACGGGATGATCACGTCTGTGGGAGGGCCTTCTGAGGGGGCAATGCGGGTCAAGGGCGCGGCTCTCCCGGGACTTCCCAATCTGCACAGCCATACCTTCCAGCGTGGCATGGCCGGGCTTGCGGAACGACGCGGACCCTCGGGTGATTCCTTCTGGACCTGGCGCGAGGTGATGTATCGATTCCTTGATAAGCTCACACCGGATGCCGTTGAAGCCATTGCGGCGATGGCCATGGTGGAGATGCTGGAGGCGGGCTTCACCAGCCTCGCCGAGTTTCATTATCTGCATCATGCACCCGATGGTCGCCCTTATGCGGATATCGCAGAACTGGCAGGGCGAATTGTTGTGGCTGCGGGCGAGACTGGTATTGGTCTGACGCTTTTGCCTGTGTTCTATGCGCATGGCGGTTTTGGCGGTCAGCCTGCGCAACCGGGGCAACGGCGTTTCATCAGCGCGGATATCGATGCTTACCGGGCTTTGCGCGATGCAGCGGGCAAAGCCATCCGTGGGCTTGCCGGCGCCGTGCTGGGGGCAGCACCCCACAGCCTGCGTGCGGTCACGCCTGAACAGCTTTCGGCATTTCGGGATGCCGTACCAGATGGCCCGATCCATATTCATATCGCGGAACAAATGCGCGAGGTGGATGAGTGCCTTGCCTGGTGCGGGGAGCGCCCGGTGCAATGGCTCCTCAACCATGCTCCGGTCGATCAACGCTGGTGCCTGATCCATGCAACGCACATGCTGCCAGAGGAGATCGCTGGGGTTGTGCGTTCTGGTGCTGTCGCGGGCCTGTGTCCCATCACGGAAGCCAATCTCGGAGATGGTGTGTTCGCAGGCGTCGACTTTACGAGACAAGGCGGTCTTTACGGCGTGGGCTCGGATTCCAATGTCGAGATTTCTGCATCCGGCGAGTTGCGTCTGTTCGAGTATTCGCAACGCCTGTGGCATCGCGGGCGCAACATGCTGGCGGAAAAACAAGGCGCTTCCACGGGTGAGGCTCTTTACCGGGCGGCCCTTGCTGGCGGCGCACAGGCACTGGCCCAACCTGTTAGTGCCATTGCAGCGGGAAAGCGCGCTGATTTCGTGGTGCTTGACACAGATCATGCCGCTTTTGCCTGTGGCGGACCGGCGCATTGGCTGGATGCCTATCTGTTCAACGCGGGTAACCGTGCCATTGATCGTGTCATGGTGGGTGGCGTCACGCTGGTTGAGGGGGGATATCATCTGAAACGCCAGGCGGTTGCAGCCCGTTTCGCGCAATGCATGGCAAAGCTGGCATGAGGCAAGTGCAATGAATGCACCCATTCGCAAGCAGGTTGGCAATAGCATTCCCGCAGATGCTTCCGAGGCTACGCCTGTTACCCTGAACCAGTTGATCCGTGATGATATCATTGGACGCATCAGATCCGGCGAATGGGCACCAGGGCACCGGCTTCCCTTCGAACATGAGATGATGGCTACTTACAATTGCTCGCGCATGACAGTCAGCAAGGCGCTCTCTGCTCTCTCAGAACAAGGGTTGATCAGCCGCCGCCGCCGTGCCGGATCAATCGTCTCCGCGCCCAGCGCAGAGCGTGCCGTGTTGCAAATCACGGATTTTGCCTTGGAGGCCAAGCGACAGGGGAAAGCCTATCGTCACGAGGTACTCAGCAGGACAGTCGAACCGGCTGATGCCGCGACAGCAAAGCGGCTTGGCCTCAAGACAGGGGTTCCCCTTCTCGCCATTGTCACGCTGCATCATCTTGAGGGCATGCCTGAGGCTTACGAGGAACGCCTTGTCAATCTGGCGGCAGTGCCAACGGCTCGGGAAGAAAAGTTTCTCGATGTGCCGGTTGGAACCTGGCTGTTGCAGCGCGTGCCGTGGAGCGATGCGGAGCATGTGATCCGGGCGGAGAATGCCGACGCCAAGCTTGCGGGCTTGCTTGGTATCGCGCCTTCTGCGGCATGTCTCGTGGTGGAGCGCCGCACCTGGCACGGCGGAATCTTCCTCACCGAAGCCCGGCTTTTTCATGGAGGCCTTGGACACCAACTTGTCGGGCGTTTTTCACCCACCGGCAACGCGGATTTCAGGACGAAACGACGCCGTAAATAAAGTCTATACAAATAGCCTGAACTGGATGTACCATTCAGAAAATACAATTCATCAAAAGGAGGGTAAGATGAAAATATCCATTTTCGCAATGACCGCGGCAGCTGCAATGACACTGGCGCCGATCCAGTTCAGTGCCGCGCAGGCGCAGGAAACCAAGCTCACTATCGGCTTTAGCGGCTGGACGGGTTTTGCCCCCCTCACGCTGGCCAAGGAAGCCGGCATCTTCAAGAAGAACGGCCTTGATGTGACGATGAAAAAAATTCCGCAGGCGAGCCGCCATCTGGCGATCCTGTCAGGCGATGTGCAATGCGCGGCAACAACGGTTGAGACATGGGTTGCGTGGAATGCCAATGGTGTGGCGACCAAGCAGATTTTCCAGCTCGACAAGAGCTTCGGCGCGGATGGCATGGTCGTGCGTGGCAATGTCGCATCGATCAAGGACCTGAAGGGCAAGACCGTGGCGGCATCCGCTCCTGGAACCGCGCCCTACTTCACACTCGCCTGGTTTCTGAAGAAAAACGGCATGACCATGAAAGATGTCACGATTGTCACCATGGAGCCGGGCCCTGCGGCGCAGGCATTCATTGCCGGGCAGAATGATGCGGCCATGACGTATGAGCCGTTTCTATCCACGGTTCGTGCTGCGCCACAATCGGGCAAGATCATCGCAACGACGCTCGATTATCCGATGATCATGGACACTTTCGGTTGCACTCCGAAATTCCTTGATGAAAACCCGAAGGCCGCCAAGGCGCTCGCCGACAGCTATTTCGAGGCGATTGACATGATCGCCAAGGAGCCCGCCAAGTCCAACGAGATCATGGGGGCTGACGTGAAGCAGACCGCAGAGCAATTCGCCAGTTCGTCGAAGTACCTGCGCTGGCAGGACCGCGCCGCCAACAAGACATTCTTTGCAGGCGAGTTCCTGACCTTCTCGAACGAGGCGGCTGACCTGCTGCTGGAAATTGGCGTCATCAAGCAGAAGCCGGACATCAAGGCGCTCGTTGATACGCGCTTCATCCAGTAAAGTTTTAAAGGGAAAAGGCGTCAGCAATAGCTGCTGACGCCTTTTCCTGATCCAAAACAGGCGTAGCGATGACCATTTTCCGGCCTCTTGAACCTGTGAGCCAGCGCGCGCGCATCGTGCTGGGTATAACCTTTTTCGTCGTGTTCGTTGCAGCCTGGTCTGTCGCGACATTCGGCGGGTTTGTTTCGAAAATCTTTCTTGCTGATCCCCTCACCATGGTGAGGGACGGCTGGCTGCTGCTGACGAAGTTCAGCTTTGCTCATGATATCGGCATGACGATCTGGCGAGTCGTGGGAGGCTTTATTCTTGCTGCCCTGTTCGGTGTGCCGATCGGCATTCTGATGGGGGCCTATAAAGCGGTTGAAGCTTTGCTTGAGCCCTTTGTCTCCTTCGCGCGCTATCTGCCGGCATCAGCTTTCATTCCGCTGCTGATCCTCTGGGCGGGTATTGGCGAAACGCAGAAATTGCTTGTCATCTTCATCGGTTCGTTTTTCCAGATCATCCTGATGGTTGCCGTGGCCGTCTCCAACACGCGACGGGATCTTGTCGAGGCGGCCTACACCCTGGGTTCCACGAACGCAGGTGTGGTGCGGCGTGTTCTGATTCCGGCCAGTGCGCCGGAGATCGCCGAAATCATGCGGCTGGTTCTGGGCTGGGCCTGGACCTATGTGATCGTTGCCGAGTTGATCGGATCGTCGTCCGGCATCGGCCACATGATCATCGAAAGCCAGGCGTTGCTGGCGACAGGCCAGATCATTTTTGGCATTATCATCATTGGTCTGATCGGACTGGTTTCCGATCTTGGGTTCAAACTCGTGAACCGCTCTTTCTTCGCCTGGAGACTGGCGTGAACGCTTCCAATATCCTGCGCATTGAGGGCGTTTCGCGTGTTTTTCCAGCTGTCTCCGGACGTCAACCCGTGCGCGCACTGGAGCCAACGGATCTGACGATTGAGAGGAACGATTTCATCACCATCCTCGGTCCTTCGGGATGCGGCAAATCCACCTTGCTGCGCATTGTTGCAGGACTCGATTCACCGACGACAGGGCGTGTGATGCTGGAGGATCGCGCGGTCGCCGGACCAGGGCCGGACCGCGGCATGGTGTTCCAGTCCTACACATTGTTCCCATGGCTGAATGTGGCTGAGAATATCGCCTTTGGTCTGCGCGAGCGAAATGTTCCTGAGCAACAGCGCGAAGAGATCGTGGCGGAATATGTCGCCAAGGTTGGTCTGCGTGGCTTCGAGAACCATCTGCCCAAGCAGCTCTCGGGCGGTATGCAGCAGCGCACGGCCATTGCCCGCGCGCTGGCGAATGATCCTGAAATCCTGTTGCTGGATGAGCCGTTCGGTGCGCTCGACAATCAGACGCGTGGCCTGATGCAGGAGCTATTGCTCGGCATCTGGGAGCGCGAACGCAAGACGGTGATCTTTGTGACCCACGACATTGAGGAAGCGATCTTCATGGCATCGCGCGTGATCGTGATGACGGCGCGGCCTGGTTGCATCAAGGCGGATATCAAGGTCGATCTGCCGCATCCGCGCCATTACACCATCAAGACCAGTCCGGAATTTTCATCCCTCAAGGCCCGTCTGACCGAGGAAATCCGCGCCGAGGCTGTGCTGGCGGCAGAAGCTCACTAAGCGGTTTTGCTGCTGTTGCATGTCGGCGAGAAGCTCTTATGCTGTGATCAAGGCATCGCGCAGAATGCATGACGCGGGCGAACAGATTGAATGGAGAGAAGCGATGATTTTTTCACGACGTGAAGCGCTCATGGGTGCGGCCAGTCTCACTGCATTGGCGGCAGCAGGTCCGGCTTTTGCACAGACAAAATTCTTCCGCATCGGTACAGGCGGAACCGGCGGTACATATTTCCCCATCGGGGGCATTATTGCGAATGCGGTCAGCACCGCCACTGTGAATGCCAGTGCTGTTGCCTCCAACGGTTCGGTCGCCAATGTGAACGCCATTGTCGGCGGCGCATCGGAATCCGGCTTCAGCCAGTCCGATGTCGCAGCCTGGGCCTATACGGGCACGGGGTTGTTCGAGGGCAAGCCGAAGGTCGAGGAATTGCGCGCCATCGCGAACCTCTATCCTGAAACCGTCCATATCGTCATCAAGAAGGGGCTCGGTGCCAAAAGCATCGCCGACCTCAAGGGCAAACGCATTTCCATCGATGAGCCGGGCTCGGGCTCGCTGGTGAATGCCAAGGCTATTCTTGCGGCCTACGGTGTCGGCGACCGGGATTACCGGGCCGAGAACCTGAAGCCTGGCCCGGCATCTGAAAAAATGCGGGATGGATCGCTGGATGCCTTCTTCATCACGGGGGGCTATCCGCTCGGCGCATTGACGGAACTGGGCACAACCCACGGCTTCGAGCTTCTGCCGATTGATGGCGACTCCGCTGAGAAGCTGAAGAAGCAGTTCGGCTTCTTTGCACCCGACACCATTCCTGATGACGCCTACAAAGGCATCAAGGGTGTCGCGACACTCGCAGTCGGTGCGCAATGGGTGACCAGTGCCAAGATCGATACGGATCTCGTCTATGAGGTCACCAAGGCCTTGTGGAGCGACAAGACACGCGCGATTCTGGATGCAGGCCATGCCAAGGGCAAGACGATCCAGAAGACGACGGCGCTTCTTGGCCTTGGCATTCCGCTGCATGCGGGTGCCGAGAAGTTCTACAAGGAAGCCGGACTTCTGAAGTAGAGTTTTCCTCAGGCGGACTTGCATCACCATCATGCGTCCTTCGAGACGCACCTTCGGTGCTCCTCAGGATGAGAGATGTGGAGAATTGCAAAAGATACCCTTCCTCATCCTGAGGAGCCGCGAAGCGGCGTCTCGAAGGACGAACGATGGTGATGAGCAGCTTGTATTAGGATAAGGGACAATTTTGGCTGAACTCGATCTGAAGAAAGCGCAGGAGCTTGAAGAAAAGCTCGATTCAGAACTCAGCTTCCGGCCGCTGCAACCGCGCGCCGGCTGGCTGGTCGCTGGCGCTCTCTTCGCGCTGTCGCTGTTCCATTACTACACGGCAGGGTTTGGTTTGTTGCCGGAGACGACGCACCGCGGTATCCATCTCGCTTTCGTCATCGGGCTGATCTTCCTCGTTTTTCCCATGGGCAAAGCGAAGGCCGTGCCGGATGTGCCATCCCTCATGCGGCCCATGGGTATCGGCTTGCAGGATTGGCTGTTTACGCTTCTGGCCATAGCCTCTTCGCTTTACGTGCCCTGGATATTCAATGATCTGGCGTTTCGTGTGGGTAATCCACTCTTGCAAGACTGGCTGATGGGCTCGCTCGCAATCTTGCTGCTGCTGGAAGCGACGCGCCGCGCCATCGGCTGGCCGCTGCCCATCATTGCTGGGGTATTGATGGTCTATGCTTTTTTCGGCCCCGGCCTGCCCGGCATTCTCGCCCATCCCGGCAACAGCTGGAAGGCGATCATCAATCACCTCTATCTGACCTCGCAAGGAATCTACGGCGTCGCGCTTGGTGTCGTCGCGACCTATGTCTTTCACTACGTGCTGTTTGGCGTTCTTGCCACGCGTATTGGTCTTGGGCGGTTGTTTATCGATCTGGCGACGGCTCTGGCCGGGCGGTTTTCCGGCGGGCCTGCCAAGGTTTCCATCTTTGCCTCTGGCCTGTTCGGTATGATTTCAGGCTCCTCCATCGCGAATACGGTGACAGTGGGATCGCTGACGATTCCGATGATGATCCGTCTTGGCTATCCGCGTCATTTCGCGGGAGCCGTGGAAGCGACCGCCGCGACCGGCGGGCAGATCACGCCGCCGATCATGGGGGCGGCCGCCTTTCTGATGGTGGAGTTCCTCAACCTGCCGTACCAGACCATCGTCATTGCCGCGATCGTGCCGGCGGCGATGCATTTCTTCGGGGTGTTCTGCC
Source organism: Hyphomicrobiales bacterium (assembly GCA_031401875.1). Classification (GTDB taxonomy): domain Bacteria; phylum Pseudomonadota; class Alphaproteobacteria; order Rhizobiales; family Beijerinckiaceae; genus JADCCX01. The sequence goes on from JANNRX010000534.1 coordinate 7,228, forward strand.
AGGTTCATTTCGAAGCCAAGAAACTCGGCATGCTCGGCGTCCCGGTGGATGAGCTGCCCAAGCCCGTGGAAGTGCTGAAGCGTGACTGGCCCACTTCGATCCCGCTGTTCGTGCTGTTGATGGTGCTGTTCTCCGGCTACACGCCCTATCTCGCGGCGTTCTGGGGTATCACATCCTGCATCGTTATCGGCCTCACCAACCGCAGTGGCGCGGTGGCGCTGGCGCTGCTTGCGGGTGTCGCGATCACGACTTACACCGGCCTGATCGTGGAATGGAGCGGACTTGCTGTTCTGTTCAGCTTCTGTGCCGCCGTCAGTGCGTATTCGGTTCTCACCAGCGAGGACGGCAAGGCGCGGCTCATCGATATTGCAGATGCGTTCGTCGTCGGTGCGAAATACGCCATCGGCATTGGGGCTGCGGCGGCAACGGTCGGGATCATTGTTGGTATCGTCACGCTGACCGGCGTCGGCTTCAAGCTCTCGACCATCATCACGGGCTTTGCTGGCGAACTTGCGGCCTTCGGCGGGCAGTTCATCCCGGAAACAGTGTTTGATGCCAAGGGCATGACGTTGTTCTTTACGCTTGTGTTCACGGGGATTGTCTGCATTCTGCTGGGCTGCGGCGTGCCAACCACTGCGACCTATATCATCATGGTCACGGTGGCTGCACCCGCGCTTGGGATGCTGGGTGTCGAGCCCATCGTGGCGCATTTCTTCGTGTTCTATTATGGCGTGCTCGCCGATATCACACCGCCCGTGGCGCTTGCGGCTTATGCGGGTGCGAGCATGGCGGGAGCGGACCCGTTCAAGACGGGCAATACGGCGTTCCGGCTGGCACTGGCGAAGGTGCTGGTTCCTTTTGTTTTCGTGGCATCGCCGGCCATGCTGATCGTCACCAAGGGGTTCACCTGGGGCGCGTTCTGGGAAACCACTATCGCCTGTATCATCGGTATTGTCATGCTGGCGGCTGCGTTGACGGGCTATGGCCTGCGCGCGATCAAGGGCTTCGAGCGCTTTGCGTTGTTTGCCGCCTCGATCCTCGTTTTGATGCCGAGCAGAACGGCGGCTGTCGTGGGCCTTCTGATCGCTGCGCCCATCCTGGCGCGGCAGGTGATCGCGGCGCGGCGCGAGAGCCCGCCTTTGCCCATGAGCGAAAGGCAAGTGTAGCTTTTCGCTTGAACCGACTCATGCAGCGCTGCACCATCTACTTTTCCTGCACCGGGAGTAGCGCCGATGAATCTCGCTGAATATGCCAGCTTTGACGCCCTTGGCCTTGCGGATCTCGTGACCCGCAAGGAAGTATCGCCCCGCGAACTGGCGCGGCTCGCGATGCGTGCCATCGACAGAATCAATCCTTCGCTCAATGCAGTCGTCGAGACCTATCTGGAGCAATCCGAAGACTTGAAGGAATCGGCACTCGGCGACGGTCCGTTCCGTGGCGTTCCCCTGCTCATGAAAGATGTTTTCGGCCATGAGGAGGGCCGCAAGATCGAATTCGGCTCCAGGCTCTGCAAGGACATGACGGCGAAAGCGGATTCGCATCTGATGACGCTGTTCAGGAAGGCTGGCCTCAACAGCATTGGTCGCTCCGCCGCACCGGAATTTTCCATGGCGGGCACAACGGAAGGCCTGCTCTACGGCAACACCTCCAACCCGTGGAAGCGGGGTTATTCGGCGGGCGGTTCGTCGGGCGGCGCGCAGGCTGCTGTGACGGCGGGGATCGTGCCAGTGGCGCATGGCTCGGATATCGGCGGCTCCATTCGTATTCCCGCGAGCCTCTGTGGTGGGGTAGGCTTCAAGCCATCCCGTATGCGTGTCTCCGTCGGCCCATCTGTCGACGAAGGGGGGTGGGGTTATTCGATGAATTTCGTGCAGGCGAAAACCATGCGCGATGTGGCCGCGATGCTCGATTGTTTGTCGGTTCCGATGACGGGTGACCCGTTCGTGATCCCGAAGCCTGTGGAATCCTATGCCTCGCTGGCGCTCAAGGCCTCCAAGCCCCTGCGCATCGGCATTGTGCTTGATCCGTTCATGGGCGTTCCTGTCGATCAGGAGGTGGCGGCGGCTGTGATGAAAACCGCTGCCGCGCTTGAGCAGATGGGACATCATGTTGATGCGGCGAAGGTCAGCCTCGGCGGTGTCGATCTGGCAGAGACGACGCGGGATATCTTTTTCTTCGATTTTGACAACCGTCTTGATGGTTACGCTCGGCGCATGGGCCGCGTTGCGGGCCCCGATACTCTGGAGCCGGTGATCTGGTCAATCTACCAGCGCGCCAAGGAGATCACGCCCGCCCGTTTCACGGCGGCCTGGAGCAAGGCGAATGTGGCACGCCGCAGCCTCGGTGCGTTTTACGATATCCATGACATCTGGCTGTCGCCAACCACGCCGCGCGCGGCCGAAGCCTGGGGCAAGTATCATCTCTCGCTACCAGACACCGGCTTCGGCAATGTCGGTGAGCGGCTCTACAATCCGGTCACGCAGTTCACGATCCCGCATAATCTGATGGGCACGCCGGCGATCTCCCTGCCGCTTGCCATGCATTCCAGCGGCATGCCGATTGGGGTGCAACTGGCCGGGCGGCCCGCTGATGAT